>USPO01000227.1 GCA_900556575.1 uncultured Eubacteriales bacterium | reverse complement strand
CATTTCCCGCACAGTGTTGCAAAAGCTATTGTTAAGGCGGCACAGGAAAAGGATCTCAAGCATGAGGAAGAACACGCAGAGGTTGAGTATGTTGTTGCTCATGGTATTGCAACATCACTCCATGATAAGCGTGCGATAATAGGCAGCGAACATTTTGTTGCGGAAGACGAGAATGTTGAAATCTCGGATGAAGCAAAGGAAATAATCGAAAGGGAAGGCAGTGCTTTCTCAAAGATATATCTTGCTATCGGCGGTAAGCTTGCCGGAGTAATTTGTATAAGCGACCCTCCGAGAAAGGAAGCTGCAGAAGCAATTGCAAAGCTCAGGAAGAAAGGTATTTCAGAGGTTATAATGCTTACGGGCGACCACGAGAGTGCAGCGAACAGAACAGCGGAACTTTTGGGAATAACGAGATGTGTATCTCAGGCATTGCCGGAAGATAAGGCAAATCTTATTTCTCAGCTTAAAGAAGAAGGAAAAACAGTTATAATGGTAGGTGACGGCATAAACGATTCACCGGCACTTGCATTAAGCGATGTTTCGGTTGCAATGAAGGATTCGTCAGACCTTGCAAGAGAAGTTGCGGATATAACTCTTCTTTCGGGAGATATGAGAGATTTGGCAACGTTAAGAACCTTGAGTGAAAGATTGTTCAAGAGAATAAGACGTAACTATACATTTATAATGGCATTTAATTCAGTGTTGATATTAATGGGATTAACGGGAGTAATAACTCCTTCGGTATCGTCACTGTTACATAACGGTTCAACAATGATGATTAGTGCCGCAAGTATGCGTCACTTGCTATAATATGAGTAATTTAAGAGATTGCGGCAAAATCAGAATGAGCATTGCTGCAATCTCTTTTTCATTTTAGGGAAAATGGCTGTTCAGACACATATACAGCTATGCACTAACGGCAAAAGAGACTCTTTTTATATGATTATTTTATAAAGAGTGACAAAATGAAGTTACGAGATAAAAAATAGCTTGCAAGTAAAAGCAATATATGATAAAATATTAATAAATAGTAAATATTCATACAAAGTGTCGGGTACATTGCAGCAGAAGATGTATTCGGTGAAAAGGGAATCGGGTGCAAACCCCGAACGGTAAGAGCCGCTGTATACATTGAGTTTTTATATTTTCGGTGAAAGCCGGTCATTGGGAAACTGAGAAGGCAATATAAAAACATTTGAAATGTGAGCCAGAAGACCTGCTTTGATGTCAGTCCGTACTTATAAGGATTTATATAGGGTTGGCAGTACCTTTAATGCGTAGGGGTTTGCGGTGGGATTTTTATGCCCTGATGCATGAGAAGGTATATGATTTAACACAGGAAAAACTCTGCTGTGGTAGCCGAAACGGCTATCACTTTTTTTGCGTTTTATGCTATTTAAAAAATTGCAAAGGAGATAAAAACGTGAACAAAAAAATTATATCGGGATTTCTTGCCTTGGAAATGTTTGCGGGAGTGTTACCTTCAAATATTGTTTTGGCGGAAAACGAAATCAGCGAAGTCAGTACACAGGCTGAGCTGAAAGAAATGACTAACGGAGGCAGCTATATTTTAACACAGGATATAGCCCTTAGTGATGATTGGAATTCGATTTACTTTGAGGGTAATTTTGATGGAAACGGTCATACAATAACCCTTAACGGAAAACCTCTTTTCTATTCGGTACCTGCATCATCTGAAGTTAAAAATGTAGTTTTGGAAGGTGAAGTGACCGGAAACAGCTCAAACCTTGGAGCATTGGCGACAAATGTAAATGGAACAGTAAAGAACTGTGCCGACTATGCAACTGTGACATATACAGGAACGGGAACTACATATGCCGTAGGAGGAATTGCCGGAGGATTAAATAACGGTGTAATAGAGAACTGCTTTGCCGATGTAACAGTAAACTACGGAAATTCTTTAGCATACGGTATAATAGCCAATATTCCGTCATTCCAAAGCGGAACAATTACCAATTGCTTTGGTAAGGGCTTAGACAGAATCGGAACAAAGGCAGATATGGATTGGGAAACATTAGATGATGTATATTTGCCTATAACGGATGGCAATAACACAATCCTTGATGAAAGTTATGATCCGGAGCAGACAGCCGAAAAATTAAATTCCAATGTATCTGACGGATACTTGAAGTGGTCTGTCAAAGACGGAGTTTTAGGTCCTTGGGGAGAAAGTGACTCGGACGAAGTTAATAAATCAGCACTTGAAAGTGCATTAAATTCTGCAAATGAATTTAACAAGGATGATTATTATGCGGGATGGGATGCTTTTGAAGAGGCAAAAGCAAATGCGGAAACAGTACTTGCAAATGACAGTGCTTCACAGTCGGAAGTTAATGAGGCTTTAAAGGCTTTAAATGCCGCAATTTCCGCATTAAAGAAAAACCGAACGACAGCGGCGGTTGAAATACCGCAGGACGCAAAGCATATAACAACCGTAGATGATTTAAGAAAAATAAATCAGGGTGAATATTATGTACTGGATAATGATATAACCATCTCCGAAGATGATTATTATTTTGCTCAGGAATGTGCCGGAGTTTTTGACGGACAGGGACACAGCGTTAATTTCAACAGTGTGGGACTTTGCGGACTGTTTTCAAGTATTACTAATACCGGAATTGTACAGAATGTTCACTTTACGGGACAATTATCCGGTTACAATAATCTCGGAGCAGCGGCATCGACATTGTACGGTTCGATTATAAACTGCTATACAGACGTTAAGGGTGATAAGGCCTGTGGATTTGCGGCAAGAATTTTAGGGGAAGGTGTAATATCCAATTCATACTCTGTAAGTGAAGGCAAGAGCGGTGTGCTTGTTAATTCATGTTCATCAAACTCCGGAGAAGTATGGGACGGATTTATAAAGAACACATATTGGATAAATACACAAGATAACAGTGTCATTGCAGAGGACAAGAGGCAGGACTCCTATTCAATGGAAGAAGCTGCAATGAAAACAGTTGATTTCGCAAATGAATTAAACAAAAATAAGGGTGATTACGGAGTAAGCTGGGGACAGAACGGAACAACCGGTTATCCGTATTTTGGCGAAAATCAGGATTATAATCCCGGAAAGGCAGAGCTTCCGGAGAATAAATATAATGTTTTATTTAAAGCATATAACAATGATGAGCCGGTTGAAGTAATCAATCAAAAACTTCATGTATCTCCGGACGAAGTTCAGGCGGTCGGAAAAATTGCCGGAAGCTTCAGTCTTGAAGGTGTACCGGAGGACAGCCGAATCGAGTGGGGATATTACAGCGATGCAAAACCGGAGGGATGTATGCTCATCGGATCCGCAAACGGTGATTTGGGAGTATATACAAACGGCAGCGTTATTGTCAAGGCATCGGAAATTAAGGCTGACGGAACAATCGAAGATGTGGCATTTGTTCAGATAATTTCACAGGCAGGTGAAATTACCGCAATCAAGCTTTATATTGATAATACAGATGTAACAAACGGTGAATTTACTGTTGCAGGCTCTGAAAATAAGAGCATAAGAGTAATGGCACAGTATGGAGAAGACGGAGATTACACTGCTGTTGCGTCAAACAGATTTAAATATACCGTTTCGGATG
>USPO01000226.1 GCA_900556575.1 uncultured Eubacteriales bacterium | reverse complement strand
ATGTAAATTCAAGATACCCGTATCCATATAATCCGCCGTTTATAGAAAAAGATATACCATGCGGAGCATATGTAAGGCTGTTTAAGCTCAAGCTTGAAAATAAAAAGTATTACCTTAATTTTGAGGGTGTTGATTCCTGCTATTATATATGGCTTAACGGCAGCTTTGTAGGATATAGTCAAATATCCCATTCAACAAGCGAATTTGATATTACTGATTATTTAAATGATGGGTATAACGAGCTTAAGGTGCTTGTTCTGAAATGGTGTGACGGAAGCTATCTTGAAGATCAGGATAAATTCAGGATGAGTGGAATTTTCAGAGATGTATATATTTTAAAGAGAGATGTAAATCATATAAGAGATTTCTTTATAAAGACAAAAACAGACGGAACTGTTACAATCAATATAGACGGACCGTCAGCTGATGCTGAGCTGTATGACGGTGAGGCTTTGATTGATGCTTCAAGCGGAACGGAGATAGAGTTTAAAATTAAAAATCCTGTGTTATGGAGTTCTGAAAATCCATACTTATACACACTTGTATTAAAATGCGGTGATGAGTATATAGTACAGAGGGTAGGTCTCAGAGAAATATATATAAAGAATAAGATAGTATATTTAAACGGCAGTCCGATTAAGTTTTACGGGGTAAACAGACATGACAGCAGTCCGTTTACGGGTGCAGTTCAGATGTACAGACAGGCAATAACGGATTTGAAGATGATGAAAGAGCATAATATTAATGCAATAAGAACAAGTCATTATCCAAATTCTCCGTGGTTTTATGAGTTATGCGATGCATTGGGCTTTTATGTAATAGACGAGGCTGATGTGGAAAGTCATGGCTGTAAGTCGTTTTACGGAGGCGGACAGGCATACTTTGGTAATATAGCACAAAATCCGCTGTATGAGTTGCCGATAATTGACAGAATAGAGCATTGCGTTGAAAGGGATAAGAACAGAACCTGCGTTGTAATATGGTCAATGGGTAATGAGTCGGGATACGGAAGGTCATTTGAAAAAGCACTTGAGTGGGTGAAATCCTATGACAACACAAGACTTACACATTATGAGGGTGTGAACTGGGAGTCATTTGGCTACAAGAATGACGGTTCAAACATTGACCTTAACAGTGAAATGTATACAGACCCTAAGCTGATAGAAGAAAAGATAGCGGCATCGGATAAACCGTATATATTATGCGAGTATCTTCATGCAATGGGAAATGGACCCGGCGGAATAGAGGATTATATAAGTCTTATGGATAAGCACCCTGAATTTGTCGGCGGATTTGTCTGGGAATTCAAAAATCACAGCCTCCAGCGCGTAAACGCGGACGGCCATTCTGTATACAGCGGGGTGAAAAACGGTCACAGCAGATTTTTATACGGCGGTGATTTCGGTGAACATCTTCATGACGGAAATTTCTGCCTTGACGGACTTGTGTATCCGGACAGAAGACCTCATACGGGACTTAAGGAGCTTGCGAATATTATAAAACCTATAAAGGCATATCGTTCGGGTGATGATATTGTTATAGAAAACAGGTTTGATTTTATAGATATTTCGGACTATGCTTCACTTGAAATTAAGGTGTATGTTGACGGAATAGAAGAAAAAGCCGTAAACTACGATATACCGAATACAAAACCTCACTGCACATCAATACTTAATATTAAAATATCAGAGCTTACAGAGGAATTGAACGACGGAGAAAAGGGAATTAAGCTTACCTATGTAAGACTTAAGGATACACCTGTTATTTCAGCCGGAAGCACAATAGGATTTGACTATATAGAAGTTGAAAGACCGGAAAAAGAGGAAAAAAATCACTGTACGGACAGCATAAGCACATATGAGGACGAACGTATTATAAAGATATACAACGCTCAATTCACATATGTGTATAAAAAGAGGACAGCAGAGTGGATAACTTTAGAGAAAAACGGAATAAAGGTGAATAACTCTCCACTCAGCTGGAATATATGGAGAGCTCCGACCGATAATGACAGAAAAATACGTCAGCAGTGGGAAAGAGCGGGATTTGATCACTCATATTCACACGCAAGGGATACGGTTCTTAAAGCAGATAACGAAAAGGCTGTAATCAAGTCAAGGCTTATGATAGTGGCGGACTGCAGACAGCCTATATTGTGGGCGGATATAGAATGGACGGTATTCGGTGACGGATATATCGGTTTAAAGGCAAAGTGCAAAAAGAATGATACGGTTCCGTTCCTGCCGAGGTTTGGACTTAGGGTATCCGTTCCGAAAGAATATAAAAAGGTGAAATATTTTGGATACGGACCGATAGAATGCTATAACGACAAAAAGGCTGCGGCATATCCGGCAGTGTTTAAGAGTGATGTGGCGGATTTGTTTGAGGACTATATAGTACCGCAGGAAAACGGCTCGCATTGCGGATGCAGATATATGAGCCTTTCAAACGGAGTAAATGAAATTTATGTAACAGGCAGAGATTTTTCGTTTAATGCATCCTATTATACAATAGAGGAATTGACGGAAAAGCGTCATGACTATGAGCTTGAAGAAAGCGGAAATACCGAATTGTGCATAGATTACAAGCAAAGCGGAATAGGCAGCAACAGCTGCGGTCCCGAACTGAAAGAAGAAGAACGTGTTCAGGGAGAATTTGAGTTTGAAATTGGAATAGAAATAAGATGATTAAAGCAATGGGTACTCTGCAAAACAAAATTTTGCAGAGTACCCATTGCTTTTTTAAAATCTAAAATCACGTTTTCCATTTTCAATATCGTTTAGACGCTCTTTGCATATGCGGCGGACATTTAAATTTGGAATATTTTCAAGCTCTGATTGTATAAGTTTTTCACCCTTTATCTTCGTATCCTCTGATGCGTAGTCCATTAAATATTCCTTTAATGTCATTAATGCATTCGGCTGACAGCAATTTTGGATTGCACCCGATTTTGCAAGCGGCATAAATCTGTCTCCGGTTCTGCCCTCACGGTAGCAGGCGGTACAGAATGAAGGGATATATCCAAGTTCTATGAGCCAGTTTAAGACCTCATCGAGTGTACGGGTATCACTGCGGTCGAATTGTGCAGTGTTTTCCTCCTCCGGTTCGGGAACGGCATATCCTCCGACACTGGTCGAAGAAGCACCGCTTATTTGTGATATTCCCAATTCAAGAGCCTTTTTGCGGTTCTTTGCACTTTCTCTTGTGGATACAATCATACCGGTGTAAGGTACGGCAATTCTGAGTATTGCAATAATTTTCTGCCATATTTCATCCGGAACAGCATTTGAAAAATCGTTTACATCAATATCATCAGCAGGACAAATTCTCGGAACGCTTATTGTGTGCGGACCTACTCCGAAACAGGCTTCGAGATGTTCTGCGTGCATGAGCATTCCCACAAGCTCATAAGCATAGGTATCGAGTCCGAAAAGAACACCTAAGCCTACGTCATCAATTCCGCCCTGCTGAGCCCTGTCCATTGCCTCGGTATGCCATGAATAGTCATGCTTTGGACCGGCGGGATGAAGTTCTTCGTAATGTTTCTTATTATAGGTTTCCTGGAACAATATATATGTACCTATTCCGGCATCCTTTAATTTTCTGTAGTTTTCAACCGTTGTAGCGGCTATG
>USPO01000225.1 GCA_900556575.1 uncultured Eubacteriales bacterium | reverse complement strand
GAATATGATCCCAGCTGTCAGCATTTATGTCACAGTATTCGACATAGCTTGTTTTTCCGGTCTGTACGGCAAGTTTATCGTTATGCCTCCTTACGCAGGTATCAACCTTTTTATTACTGTAATCTCTTACCGTTACACCCGACTCTTCTTCGTCAAACCTTATATCAAATTCCCACAAATAATCCTCGCTTGTATTTTCGGGCAGTCCGCTTATCGATACAGCGGCTGTACCCTCATTTTTATAAAAGCTTGTTCCGTCCGGCGCATCACCGCTGAGAACGAGTCCGCTCAAATCGGCTTCACATTCATTTGTAAACCTGACATCATCATAGCTTTCATTTATTTCAACAGCAAATGCCGCTGAAGCGGATGCCGCCAATACTGCCGTTGCCGTCAATGCGGCAGCTATTTTTCTAATCATATCTATACCTCCCGTTTTACTTATTCCGATGCTCTAAGGCTTATTTCAAAGGTCTTTGCCGCTGTATCGGTATATGTCGACGCACCGTCAACATATGAAATTAATGCAGCAATATCCATCATAAGCTCGCCGTTCACGTTTTCAATCTGTGCATTTGTTAAAATGCCCTCCGGATCACCGTCATATCCGATTGCCGTCTGACCCGCCTTTATCACAAATTCATGAGTCTTTCCGTCTATTCCCTGCTGACCCTTCTTTGAATACATCATTATTGCTCCGTCAGACTCGGAATATGAAATATCCGCTCCCTGTCTGATAAGCTCGTCCAATACAGGCTTTACGTCCGTCATAACACCCGAATTTGCATCCGGCTTGTATGCTTTGTTAGTTGATGTAAGTTCTGTACCGTTTATTCGTACCGTATAGTAATCCTTTGTTATAACATTATCCTGCTTTGTATAAACAAATCCGCCGTCAAGCCAATTTGACTTTAATATACAGTTTATTTTTCCGAGCGGCTTTAATGCAGTTTCCTTTTCAACCGGAACATCTACGATTTCACCGAAATCCAGCTCCTGCTGTCTGTGATTTGAAAGTCCCTTGTATTCGCAGGTATTAAGCTTGCTGTAGTCAACGCTGTTTATCGTAACGGATACCGGTGCGGCAATTCCGCCCTCAAGCTCTGCCGTAAGAGTTATTGCGCCGGCTGTTCTTCCCGCCTTAACGAATACTCTGTTTTTGCCGCATTCGGCATAAACATAATTCTTTCCTATAGGTGACTCCGCAGCGCCCCAGCCTTCCTTTTTATTTACCGCATAGCCGCTGTTGTATCCGCCCATAAACTGAGCATCGCCGCTAATACTGAAATTAATTTTATTGTATGCAAGCGGGCATACGTTTCCGTTTTCGTCTATTACCTCGACATCATAATACGCAAGGTCGGAGCCGTCCGCAAGAAGTCCCTCCGAACCGTAGTGCGGTGTAAGACGAACCGATACGGGATTTCCTGTGCGTAATATTTCATCTCTGCCTATTTCATCTCCGGCAAGGCTGTAAGCGACAACCTCTGCCTTATTTCCCTTTGTTACATCTATGTTGTCAAATTTGTATATGAATGTATATTCCGGCTTATCGCAGACAGCCTTAAGCTCACCGTCCACATAAAGCTCCATTTTTGACACATACTGTGAACCCACCGCATATACTGTCTTATGCTCGGGATCTCTTCTTCCCCATTCGCCGGTTTTTACCCAAACACCTTCACGCAGTACCTTGATTGGGTAATAATAATTTCCGCCTTCTTCTCTTGTCTTGTCATCGACCGGTTCATAGCTCCAATGTCCTATTAAATGACACTGTAAATCAGACGATGAATCCTCCTGCTGCATAACCTGATATGTATAGTATGACTCCTTCGGTATTCTTACCGCGTCCGTTCTTCCGCTCATTCTGCCGTTTTCGGTATATGTCGTTCGTGCGTGTTCGTTTGAGTCTGCCCATATAAGTGCAGCTATTGCGGTATAATAGTTATTTCCCGATACTCCGTTTACTCTGTCCTTGAAAAATTCCTCATAGCTTCTCGCATCGCTTACGGCAAATTCTTCTGAATTTAAGTCATAAAAATCATATCCCGCCGTTGCCGCATCTGACTTGTAATTATTGTCATAGTCATAATCGGGTGCCGAATAATCATCCCAGACTCTTCTCGGACTCTCTTCACGGTGATATTCAGTTTCAACTATCGGCATGAACTTATTCAGCTTCTCCATCCAGCCCTTTGCTGTTCCGGCATGACGATTAAGCATCGTTCCTACATATTCCGCCTCTCCGACATTATCCTCCTTCTGAAGCGTTCTGCAGCCCATAAATCTTCCGCCGTTCGGGTCTATCTGATTTTTCAGCTTTGTCATTTCCTTTTGATGTTCTGCCGTTATTTCGTTATTTCCCGCCTCCCAGAATATAACTGAAGGACTGTTTCTGAAACGGATTAAAACCGACCTCATAACCTCTGTACGCTGTGACCACTGACGTCCGGTCGAATTAGCCTCCTTATCGCCCGCCGGAGCAACAATTGCGACTCCGTACTTATCGCTTGCACGAACCGTATTAACACGAGGTGCAATATGCATCCAGCGAATAAAGTTTGAATTTGCCTCTTTTACAAGCGACATATCATAGTCCGTAATCCAATCGGTCGGTGAACCGATTGCACCCCATGAATTTGCACTTCTCTGTGCATAGCCTGTGAGCCATACATATTTATCGTTTATCTTTAATCCGTCCTCAATCGAGTATGTTACCTTTCTGAATCCCGTTGTTGTTTTTTCAACATCTATAACTTCACCGTTTTCATTTTTCAGAATAGTATACACATCATATAAATGAGGTGACTCCGTACTCCAGAAGTCAAGATTTTCGGCATCAAACGATGCACTTATATATGAAACGTCAACCGTATCTACCCTTGTAAGATTTTCATGCACAGCTCCGTCCGCATAAACCTCCGGTAAAACGCTTGTTTCAAAGGTCACTCCGGCATCGGATGCGGCAGCGGCTGTTCCTGTCTGTGAAAAGCTGTATTTTAATACAGACTTCTTTTCTCCGTTTTCCTCTTCGTTCTTTACTACATCAACCTGTAAGGTAAGATTTTCATTCTTTTCCGTTTCGTTTCTTATTTCCGACTTAACGTTTATTGTTGCCTTTTTATTTGCAATGTCAAAGTTATCCGCCCATATATATGTACCTGTTGTTTTAAGATTGTCATATATCGGCAGAGTCTGATATACCTTATTCTTCACATACAGATTAACATTGTATACCAAGCCTGCCTGAGTTGTCATAAACTCATGACTCGCCCACTGGTAGCCTGTTCCGTCATTTGAACCCCATTCGCTGCCCGGCTTTGTTTCAACATAATTTGCATCTGTTCCTCTGCCCGAAGTTGAATCATTGGCAACTGCAATTACAGCCTCCTCGCCCGCACTAACATAATTTGTAATATCAAATGCGAATGGTGCAGCCACTGCCTCGTAGTAACCGACTTTCTGACCGTTTACCCAAACATATGCGGCATTGTATATTCCCTCAAATTCAAGGATAAGCTTTTTACCCGCCGCATCGTTCGGAACCGTAAAATGCTTTCTGTAAAATACCACACCTCTGTACTGTCCGGTATCACCCTCATTTGAGCCGAGAGTCGTATATGAATCGGCTGCATTTACC
>USPO01000224.1 GCA_900556575.1 uncultured Eubacteriales bacterium | reverse complement strand
GTGATGCTTTGAAAGTCGGACGTGGGGGAAGTTTCTATTTCGATAATTACGGAAGAATAGTCAGATGTGTAGGATTAAAAGAGGCCTCATCTCAATACGGCTATTTGTTAAATTTCTACCGAGGAGATGATCCTAACGGAGATTGTTTTGCTGAGATTTTAACCGCAGAAGGAACAAGAGAAACATTTACTGTAAAACAATCTGTAAATGTAAACGGAGAAAAATGTAATCTTGGAACAGCTCTTCAGCGTATAGAGAAAAATCAGCTGGTTACATATAAAGTGAGTTCCGATAAAAGAATAACAAAAATAAATACTGCTAATAAATCATACATAGGCAGAGATACGGCGACGGAAATATTTTCAATGCACTTTAAAGGTGCAGGAAAGTACAGAAAGAATAATATGTGCTTTAATTCCAAATATCTGTTGGATTCAACAACGCCGATATTTGTAATTCCTTATAACGAAGATAAATATGATTATACCGTGATGAATCCGTCATTACTTGTAAATAATACAACATATGATATATCTGTATACGATATAGATGATTATATGTATGCTTCATGCATAGTTTTAAAGGAAAACTTTTCAGAACCGGAGAATATGCGTTCAAAGCGTTCTCTGATTATAACTGATATATATTCCGGCATAAATGATGACGATGATGAAATAATAGGTCTTGAAGGTTATCAGCAGGGCAGAAAGGTTACATATCAAGTTAAGAATAAGGAAATGAAAGATAACAGGGGCAAATATTATGTCAGAGACCTTAAAGCAGGCGACGTAATACAAGTAAGCGTAGATGTGAAAGGCGATGTCAGAGCTGTTCAGCTTTTATTTAAAGCTAACGAACAAAAACTTGCCATTGCTGAAGGTAGCGATACTCCTAATAAATATTGGGAAGGCGGAACTCTTGTAATGCCTGATTTATGGGTAAGTTTCGGAACCGTAACCGACAGAAACACTAATGTGTTACTTGTGGATGCTGACGGAAATGATAACATTGTAAGCAAAGATCCGCACAAATTTGCATCTGCAACCAATGTTTACATATATGAAAACGGAAATGTATACCCATCAAACAAAAATGAAATATTTAATGATGACTTGGTATATGTTCAAGAATATCAGGGCAATTTACATGAGGTAATGATAATAAGATAAATATTACAAAGCCGGTAAGTATATACTTACCGGCTTTTGTGTTAAATAAAATAATAGTGTTAAATATTTAATATTCAAAAAGGTTTAACTTTATGATACAATATATGTATATCAAAACAAAGGAAGTGCTGTAAAATGATAATAAAAAACAAAAATGTTTTTCATCTGCAAGGGAAAAATATAAGTTATATAATGGCAGTTAATGAATGTGGAGATTTATTGCATTACTATTACGGTAAGAAACTTCGCGATAAAAATTATGAGTGGATTAAGCAAAAATGGTCTGTATGGAACGGTTATGGACCGGATAAGTGGACTTTGGATATATGTCCGCAGGAATATCCCGCATACGGCTATACTGACCTTCGCACACCGGCATACAGTATTGTCAATAGGCAAGGAGGCAGTGTTTCAAGGCTTACATACAAGACGCATAAAATTATCCAAAATGCTACTCAGGAAATCGACGGTATGCCGAATTTGTTTATGGGTGATAAACACGCTCAGACGCTTGAAATCACATTGGAGGATAAGAATGCAGGATTTGAAGCAATATTGAGTTATACCGTTTTTGATGAATATGACATAATTGTAAGAAGTACGAAAATAGTGAATACATCTAATGTTGAAATAACAATAGATTCTGCATACTCTGCGGCACTTGATATTTCAAAAGATAATTACGAGCTTATCCATTTTTCGGGAGGATGGGCAAAGGAACGCGAAATGTATAGGAGTGAAATTCGTCAGGGTGTCAAAATAGATATATCAAACGCAAGAGGTGGGAGCGGTCATAACATAAATCCGTTTGTAATGCTGGCAAAGTCGGGTGCAGACGAAATGAGTGGTGAGGTGTACTCGATGACTCTTGTATATAGCGGTAATCACTCGACTATGCTTGAATGTGACCAATTTGGAAATATACGTCTTATGCAAGGGATAAACCCGTTTGGTTTTGAGTGGAAACTTAAAGAAGGCGAGAGCTTTCAGACTCCGCAGTCCGTTATGTGCTACAGTGACAAGGGAATAGGCGGCATTTCGCGTGAACTGCACGATGTAATCCGACAAAATTTGTGTCGCAGTAAATGGGTAAATAAAGAGCGTCCGATACTTATAAATAACTGGGAAGCGACATATATGGATTTTAATGAAGAAAAGCTTTTAAATATCGCTAAAACGGCAAAGGAACAGGGTGTTGAGTTGTTTGTGCTTGATGACGGCTGGTTCGGAGATAGATATGACGAGGAAACATCTATGGGCGATTGGTCTGTAAATCTAAAAAAGATACCATCGGGAATTGACGGATTGGCACAAAAAATAAACGATTTAGGTTTGAAATTCGGGCTTTGGTTTGAACCGGAATCTGTAAATCCGAAATCAAATTTATATCGTATGCACAAGGATTGGATAGTACGCTATCCCGGTATTGAGCCGACAGAGAGTCGATTTGAATATCTTTTGGATTTAACACTTGATGAAGTGTGTGAATATGCGATAAATTCGGTATGCGATATTTTATCGTCGGCAAATATTGAGTATGTAAAATGGGATATGAACAGACCTATGACCGATATTCCGTACAAAGGTTTTAATCATAAGTTTACTCTGGGTTTTTACAAGATTATGGACGCAATAACGAGCCGTTTCCCAAATGTTTTGTTTGAAGGATGCAGCGGCGGAGGCGGTCGATTTGATGCAGGAATTCTTGCGTATATGCCACAGATTTGGGCAAGCGACAATTCTGATGCCGTAAAGAGAATGGAAATTCAGTATTCCACATCAATAGGCTATCCTGTATCATCAATTTCTGCACACGTTACAGCAGTTCCGAATCATCAGAACGGGCGTGTAACAAATCTTAAAACACGTGCTGATGTGGCATATTGCGGTGTATTCGGATACGAACTTGATATAACAAAAATGTCTGACGAGGAGCTTTTAGAGGTCAGAAATCAGATAGAACTTGAAAAAAAACTTCGTCCGATAATGCTTAGAGGAGATTTTTACAGATTACAAAATCCATATACCTCCAATTATTGTGCATGGGAGATGGTAATGAAAAATCAATCAGAAGCATTTTTGATGTGTGCAAAGCGTTTGTCTGAGGCTAACTGTGAAGATAAGCGCATAAGATTACAAGGTCTTGACCCTGATTTAGACTATATTGATACCTTTACCGGGAATATATATGGCGGTGATGAGCTTATGTATAATGGCATTACGCCTGAATTTGGAAGTTATGATTTTGCTACACAGATATTTTATTTTAGAAAAGTGGAGAAATAAATATGTGCAAAATAATATTCAGTGATATTGACGGCACGCTTTTGGACAGCAATCAAAAAATATCGTTTGACACTAAGAAAAAAATACAGGAACTTGCGAAAAAAGGAATCCCCTTTGTTCTTGCCTCATCACGTCTGGAAAGCGGAGTGTTTCCTGTCATGGAGGAACTTGGAATAAAAGCACCGGCGATTTCTTACAGCGGTGCACTTGTACATGATGCCGACA
>USPO01000223.1 GCA_900556575.1 uncultured Eubacteriales bacterium | reverse complement strand
TGAAATACATATTATTTACAATTGTGTTTTGAAAATGTTATAAATTGTATGAAAATAAGAGGGGATGTAGCAAAACTACTGTTTTGCTACACCCCCTGTTTTTTATGTCAAAAAGGTTACAAAAACGTAAAAAACCCGCAAAAATTGACTTGACACAGAGAATTTAGTGATATATAATTATATATATAAGTATTGTTCAAATGTGAAAATTTGCGGATTTATAATATGGTGAACAGTGAAAAGGGAGAAAAAATGAAAATTAACAAAAAATTTATGCGGAAGCTTGCAGCGGTAATTACTGCGGCGGCAGTGGTGCTGCCGTCGTATGCAATATATGCGGATCCGGACGATTCGGAAGAAGTAACAGGTTCGGGACTTGTGGATGTAATAGAAAATCAAGAAGATGATACGGATATAATTACAGATGATAACAATGTAAACGGAGGAACTGCTGATGACGGCGGTAATGATGAAGATACAGCCGTAGATATGCAGCCTAATGAGGATTTGCCCGATGATTTGTATACGGACGATGTAACAAATGATGACGGTACGCAGATATCGGATATCGCAGAGGCAACGGCATCACCTGAACCGACAGCAACACCTGAGCCTAAGCAGACAAGGCTGGTTAACGGAGGATTTGAGTATCCTTCATTGAATGATTGTCCTAAGACAATATTTGGCGGAAATTGGGAAACGTGCGGTCCGTGGTATACAGCAACTAAAGATAAAATGAAAAATGATTTTAACTATCCTGCTGACTTTGACTCAAACTTTGGATGGAATACAACAGCGAATGACGGTCAATTTGAATTGGCAGGTGCATTGGATGAGAATGGGAATATAAAGGACTATGTAAGTCCTGGGGGGAAGATCAATATAGATGGCCAGTATTTTGAAAAAGGGAGTGACACGACTGTATACGGAAAGCAGTTTGCTGAATTATGTGCAACTGACCAGTCATCTTTGTATCAGACAATATCTACAACACCAGGTGCTGTGCTTACATGGGGACTAAAACATAGGGCAAGAAGAGCAGCGAAGGATATTATTATGAAGGATAATAAAAATTATAATTTATTTGGCGGCAAAGACACAATGGCTCTTTTTATAGGAAAAGCTCAAAAAACAGATTTGAAAAAACCGGCGTTAGGTGTAAATTTTGTTGGAATGGAAAATACGGCATCAAGCAATAATGATATATTTATTTGGATGGCAGAACTGCTCAAGCAGAGTGACAAGGTTAATATATCATTTAATGCAGATGAAAAGACAATAACAAATAATGAAACCCCAGGAACAATAAAAGAATTTACCGTATATTCAAAGGAAGATGTTGATGCTAAGGAAGTTAATTTGGAAAATTATACAAATTATTTTTCGATGACGCCCAATACGGGAAAACAAATAACAAAAGAATGGAAATGCTGGATTATAACAGATGATGCAAGTAAATGGGGAGATTATGCGGGTAAATATGCTGTGGAGGAAGGACAAACGGAAACAACCTTTGCATTTACAGCACTTACCGGAATACGAACATGGAATAATAATGATTCTGAAAAAAGAAACTGTATCAATGAGGGAAATCTTCTAGATGATGTACAGTTTACGGCAGAATATCCGCTTACTGTCGGCGTGACAGGTTCGGGAGAGGGAACTGTAACTTCCGACGATACAGAAACAGTTAATGTGAATCCTAACAATCAACATAAGGAAAATTATACGGACGGTACGGGTATTACAATAACAGCAAAGGCAAGCAGTGAAAACAGCTCGTTTGTAGGTGCGGTTATTGATGGAAAGATGTATACCGCCGACAGTGATAAATTTAACAAATCAGATGACGGAACGTATACATTTACGGATATCATGAACAGACCAAAAGTAATAAGATTGATTTTTGCTAAATCATCTACCGTGACATATGACCCTAATGGAGGAGCGTATAGAGGAAGTCCGGAAAATACAGAAATTCATCTTGCAGCTGAAGCCGGTTCGGTGGAAAGCGAAGAGAATTCAAATGATGTTACAATAAAATATGACAAGCATGAAAATAGTGATGATGCATGGCCCAATACGGGTTCAGAAAATGATATTAAATTTATAGGCTGGTATTTTGCAAGAGGAAATAATGGACAGGGAGCTTTAATTTCATCAAAACATACCGTAACATATGTGAAAGATGGAAATGATAAGGATATGTTAGAGGTTGAGTATATTCCATATGATGATAACGGAAATGAATGTGAAAAACAAACGGCATATGTAGAGGCGGACAGCGGTGTAACATTCATTGCACGATATAAATATAAGCAAAGTGTCATAGTGGCGGTTAAGGGTACAAATGATATTAATTATGACATTGCATACACAGGACATTCGAACGTAGGAAGTATAGATATAGATGTAACAGCAATAACAAAGTATTCAAAAGGTTCTGTATCATTAATGGATGAAGAAACCGGAGACGATTATGCCAAATATGGAAGAATAGGCGATTTAGTAACTGTAAAGGCAAATACGAGTCCGTCAGGTTCATATATATTTATGGGCTGGTATACAAAGATGAACGGAGGAGAACTTCTTTCAGATGCGACTGTTTATTCATATGCAATTGATGATATAACAGAAATATATGCAAGGTACAGTGAAGCACTTCAATATCCATATCTTTCTTTTGTAGCGCAGGATAATGACAAGGTAAAAAATATTGAAGATAGTAACTTTAACATTGGTTCACATATTAAGGTTGGACCTAATATAGTGTCGAAGGCTGATGGAACAGGGAACAGTGCTGATGGACATAATGGAATATCAGAGGGACACTACGGCGGAAATAAGTATGGCAATACTATTTCAACAGGATTTGTTTCGAATATGAGCCATACAGAGGCGAGCGGACTTGTTGACCAATATTGTACATGGGTGATAAAAATTCCAAAGGATTCATATATAAAAATCACAGATGATGGAAATGTTCGAAAAGATATAAAGCTTAGTGAAAGTGCTGTTTTAGATGATTCAGACGGAGATATTGAAAATGTGGAAAACACATATTACAATAAAGGTAAGATATATAAAATCGAGGATATAACAAGTGATAATGAAAATAATTGCTTGACCTTAAAATATTATGATAAGCTGCCTGCCGCAGTAAGCGGCGGAATGACAGTTACATATGGAATTATAATAGATAATTTGTATGCGCCGGGAGCGACTGCAACTCTTACATATCATGAAAAAGAAGAGGGTGCAATTGATTTAACAAACAGTGAAAACGGAGCTGTTATTTCGGCATCATTTGAGGACTATGCAGCAAATTCACCGTATAAGAAATAAATGAGGAGGAATGAACATGAAAAAATATGTTGAACCGTATATAGATGTGCTTGATTTTGATGATGACGATGATGTTATAACAATGTCAGGTGATTTAAATAAGGCAAGCTATGCGGCACAGGATTTAAATGAATATATGTTCAGTGACTCCGTAAAAGCAGGAAGTACTACGACTATAAATATAAACAGAGTCGTGGAACAGACATCTGAATAAGCCTATCACATTACACACACTATATAAAGGGGCTGTAGCAAAATGCACAGATCGCTTTATGCTACGAATGAAACGAACCCCTCGACGTACAACCGTACGCCTTCGGGCAAGCTTTTTTACCAGCTCATATAA
>USPO01000222.1 GCA_900556575.1 uncultured Eubacteriales bacterium | reverse complement strand
TAGATGTGTACACCGATATGCAGAACGATTTCCCGCAGTTCTTCCCGAATGCGGATAGTGATATGAAGCGACTCACCAATATGGCAGAGTTCATGAAGGAGTCACCAACGGCAATCAAGGGTGAAAGGCTGTATAGTGAAAATGACATTGACGGCATAGCGAGCAGCCTTTTTGCCGAGGTCGGCAATATGGTAGCGAGTGAAAATCCGCAGATTAACACCGAAACAATGGCTAATGAGGTAGTGAAAGACGTTGTTAATTCCGATTTGCCGGAGATTGCAAAAACGAAGTTTTCAAAGCTGTTTACCAATTCAATGCACAAATCGCACTATGACAGCGGTTTTCGAGCAGAAGCAGACAGCCGCAAGGGAGCGTTTGAGTATGAAGTACATAACAACAAGGCGGACTATGAATTTTCGCAATCAAGGCTTGATGTTGCAGGCGTTGAAAAGGTATGGAATGACCTATACAGAACACAACGCTGGGGAGCGGAACAGACAACGGACGCACTTGCGTTAATTGAACATTTTAATCAACAGGGCGACTACAAGTCGGCAGTTGATGTATATGAGCTGGCAAGGCAGCATACAACAGAAGCGGCACAAATGGTGCAGGCATGGTCTATTATCGACCACTTGACACCCGAAGGACAGTATATTCTTTTACAGCGTGACAACAACGCTAATATCAGAAAACAGGTTGAAAAGCTGGGTGATAAGGATAGAAAGAAATTTGAAGCAGAAGCCGCCGAGGCTATCGAAAAAGACAGGCAGGAGGCAGCCGAAAAAAGGAGAAAGAAAGCAAGAAAAACTACCGAAGAAAGTACTAAAGAAACTACCACAGACGCTACCACAGAAAGACGTGTTTTTGGACAAGAGGAAGCCAAGCAGGAGCACGCAAAGACGGAAGAAAAAGTCCTGAATAAATCTGCAATTTGAACATATCCGCACTTATTGACATTTCCCCTATTATATGATAAAATATAATAGAATAAATATGCTTAAATAAATATATAAGGATGATGATTAAAATGAAAATAGCGATAATAGGACTTGGTCTTATCGGCGGTTCGCTTGCACGCAGACTGCACGGCTTTCATAATGCAAAAGTGACCGCATACAACCGAACACCTCAAACTCTTGTTACAGCAAAACAGGACGGTGCTATCGATGAAGGCTATACCACCCCGGGAGAAGCAATGGATGATGCCGACCTTATTATTATGTGCCTTTATCCTCAGCTTAATATCGACTTTATCCGTGATAACCTTGATCATATTAAACCCGGAGCCGTTATTACAGATGTTACGGGCATAAAAGGATATATAGTTGAAGAACTTGAGAAAATTCTTCCCGACTCTGTTGATTTTGTCGGCAGTCATCCTATGGCAGGACGTGAAGTGGGAGGCTATCAAAGCTCAACCGATACTCTTTTTAACAAGGCATCATGGATTGTTACTCCGACAAAAAGAAATAAACCCGAAAGCATTGCCCTTATTCGTGAACTTGCCGATTATGTTGGCTGCCGCTGTGTTATGAGTACATCTCCTGCCGAACATGACGAAATAATTGCGTATACCTCACAGCTTATGCACGTTGTTGCCGTCGCACTGTGTGACAATCCAATGATTGAACGCAGCTCATCTTTTAGTGCAGGCAGCCTTCGTGACTGTACCAGAGTTGCGGTTATAAACGCTGAAATGTGGAGCGAGCTCTTTGTTGAAAACAAAGAGGCACTTTCAAAGAGAATACGTGAAATGCAGACAAGCCTTGAAAAAATAGCCGTTGCTGTTGAAAACGGCGACCGTAATGAGCTTGAAAGCATAATGAAAAAGGCAACCGCCAATAAAATTAAGTGGCTTATGGATTAATTTAAGATTAAGAAAGGAACTGCTATGCCAAGAACAGAACAGGAACGTGAGGGACTCTCCCTCCTCGGAAATAAAAAAACAACTTATTCGGACAGCTATGCTCCGGAGGTACTCGAAACCTTTGTAAACAAGCATCCCGGAAATGACTACATGGTTACATTCGACTGTCCGGAATTTACTTCTTTATGCCCTATTACAGGTCAGCCGGACTTTGCACACATAACCATTAACTATATTCCAAATGAGAAGATGGTTGAATCGAAATCATTAAAACTCTACTTATTCAGTTTCCGCAGCAACGGCGATTTCCATGAGGACTGTATAAACATAATCATGAAAGACCTCGTTAAACTCATGGAACCGAAATATCTTGAGGTTAAAGGAATATTTACACCAAGAGGCGGAATCTCGATTTATCCGTTTGCAAATTACGGTGAACCGGGTACAAAATATGAAAAGATAGCTGCCGAAAGATTATTTTCACAGCTTAAATAACTTTAAATTGAAGATACAAATCATACGAAAGGAATGAACATATAATTATGAATACAAGAAAAGCATTGGTCGTATTGAGCGGCGGACAGGACTCAACTACCTGTCTTTTCTGGGCAATCGACCGATTCGGAAAAGAAAATGTTACTGCCGTAGGTTTTAACTATGGTCAGAGACATAAAGCAGAGCTTGAATGTGCCGCAGAAATCTGCGAAAAAATCAATGTTGCATATGAGGTAATCGATACCCCTATCATAAATCAGCTGAGTGCAAACTCTCTTACAAGAGATGATATTCCGGTTGAAGAAACAAAGCCTGAAGGTACTCCTCCGAACACATTTGTTGAAGGCCGTAACCTTTTATTTCTCAGCTACGCCGCAATTTATGCAAAGACACATGGAATTACCGACCTTGTAACAGGCGTATGCGAAACCGATTTTTCGGGTTATCCGGATTGCCGTGACATCTTTATTAAGTCATTAAACGTTACATTAAACCTTGCTATGGAATACAATTTTGTAATTCATACACCGCTTATGTGGCTCACAAAGGCAGATACATGGGAAATGGCAGATAAACTCGGTGTTCTCGATACAATCTATAACGAAACTCTCACCTGCTATAATGGAATTAAAGGCACAGGATGCGGACATTGTCCGGCTTGCTTCCTCCGTAAGAGAGGCTATGATGAATATATGGCAAGAAAGGATGTTAAATAATGTACGAGGTAAAAAAACGTATAGAGGTCAGTGCCGCCCATAAGCTGGATTTAAGCTATGAGTCAAAATGCACTAACCTTCATGGTCATAACTGGATAATCGATGTTTATCTTAGAAGTGAAACTCTGAACAAAGACGGAATGGTCATGGATTTTACTGAAATAAAAAGACGTATCCAAGACCGCTTTGACCACAAAGTTTTAAACGATGTTATTGACTTTAACCCGACCGCAGAAAATCTTGCAAAATATATATGTGATGAACTTGCTCCGTACTGCTTCAGAGTTGATGTTCAGGAAAGTCTGGATAACATCGCAAGCTACATTAAATAATTTGAATTTATAAGAGGAAAAAATGAAAGTAATCGAAATATTTAACAGTATTGACGGCGAGGGACTCCGCACCGGTCAGCCATGTACATTTATAAGGCTTGCCGGCTGCAATCTCCGCTGCAGCTACTGTGACACTCTATACGCTCTTTTTGGTGAAGATGAACCATGTGAATACACAGAAATGACTGTTGACGAAATTCTTGACAAGGTATGCCCGCGTTATAAAAGAATTACTCTTACCGGTGGTGAGCCTTTAATACACAAGGATGCGGACAGACTTGTCGATGCTC
>USPO01000221.1 GCA_900556575.1 uncultured Eubacteriales bacterium | reverse complement strand
CTGTATAACAAGAATTTTGGAAGTGACAGAAAACAATTAAATATAGATACAATTCATCCGGGAGGTGCAGGTGCTGAGTTAATAGCAAAAACATTGTTTGATACTATAAAATTAAACTCGGACAGCAGTGAATACAATATTTCCTACAACCTTGACGGAGGATATATTGATGATATAAATCAGTATAACAAGTATATAAAGGGAAAAGCAATGGAATTGCCTGTGCCTGTGAAAAACGGATATACGTTTGAAGGCTGGTATGATAATGATAAATTCATGGGAAATGCTATTTCCGGAATTACAGAAGACGATATAGGAAATAAAGAATTTTGGGCAAAATGGATTGAAAGTGACTCTAAAGAAACCAATATTGAAGTGTTGGGCGGTTATGCGGATAAGCTTACTGTTAAAAGGATAGATAATAAAGATAATATACAAATTGTTGTTACGGCAAATGACGAAAAGGTATTATCAGAGTTAAATATATATTTGGCATCGTATGAAACAGATAAGTCATTAAAAAGCGTACAAACGATTTCAGCGGAAATTAAAGATGGAAAGATAGTAATAAACATACCATCAGAAGCTGAAATAAACTGTGAAAACACAAAATTAATGATATGGAATAAAGAGCAGTCTCCTATAATTGCAGCCATAAACAATGTGAAATAAACTCCGGCAAGTTTATTTTTGCATTGTATATATTGAAAACTACGGATTGTAAATAAAAAATAATAATTATATACATCCAAGGGTTCATAAAAGCCGCCGTTTAAATTGTATGACGGCGGCTTTTATGATTTATTTACATTAATTTAGGACATTATTTTATTTGCTGCCTCTTACATAATCTCTATATTCAGCCGGAGTCATTCCGTAAATTTCTTTAAAAACCCTGTAAAATGACCTTATAGATTCAAAGCCGGACTCTTCCGCAATGGAATTAAAATCACGGTTTGAGGTTTTTATCAATGAAGCGGCATAATTGCATCTCAGTTTACCTAAATAGCTTCTGAAACTTATTTTTATAGTCTTTGAAAAAATTCTTGAAATATAATATTTGTTGATTCCAAGTTCGTCTGAAAGCATATCGAGGGTAAGACTTTTTCTGAAGTTTTTCGTAATGTATGATAATACTTTGGATGTATTCCGTGTATTTTCTTCATCCTTAATTGTATCGGTGCAAATTAAAGGTAATGCATGGCTGAAAATAATGAATGACCAGCCTATTTGAGCATTTATATTTTCTTCATCTATTATTTTGCTGCATGAGAGTGAAATATCGGGATGCATATTTTCCTTATATATAACGCAGTCGCGCGGATGATTATCAACAGTACTCGGAAACATCTGATGTACTGTAAGAGCAGGCAGAAATATTATAGCACTGTCAGCATTGCTGTTGTTCTTTGGAATGTTATCGGGACGAGTATACGAGTGCGGAATCTGCGGAAATATTACAGCACAGTCACCGGAATGAAGAGTGTAGCTTTTGTCATCGATTATTATGCCCTGTTCACCTTTAAAAAGATATATAAATTCAAATTCATCATGTATATGACTACTGTATTTTAAGGCTCGTGTATGATGAACTACGTCTATACTGTATTGATGGTTTTCATAAAAATTAAACATTTGTAATTACACATCCTTTCAATTTTTCGATATATTAATTATATCATAGATACAGTTATAAGTCAATTGTGAATAATCAATTATTGTCAATAGAATAACAAATAACGTCTGTTGAATGTTAGGGTGAAATATGATAAAATATAACCAAAGAATAAAGAAAATAAGCGGACAATTTTCTTAAAGTTTATTGAAAGGAAGATGAGTATGAACAAAAAGAGAGTACTAAGTTTATGCCTGGCTGCCGGAATGACAGCAACATCAGGACTTCCGACAGCTTTGGCAGATAATCAATCGGTCATATACAATACAGGAACGGTTATATCAGCCGAGAAGATGTACAATGACGGTCTTATTCAAAAGGGTACAAAGAATGTTCAGTATGATGAGTCAAGCTCAAAAAAAGGAACATTTAAGGTAAATGAGAATAACCAGGATAATCAGACAAAGGCTGTATCGGATATATTTGGATTTGAATATTCCTATAACGGAGTAGTGGATTATGCAGGTTCGGGAAAAGGAAAGAACACTGTTCAGATACCTATAAATGTATTAAGCGATGATACATATTTTGCATATGTTTTATCACCGTCGGCAAAGAATATTTCAATGTGGGTAGATGATGAGAATGCATCCACGGCAAACGGAACGTCAGATGCAAAAAGTCCTTCATTTACGGTTGAAGGTGCGGATAAAAGCGGATATGTATATGCCTTTGACTGCGGAAGCTTAACCGCAGGCAGTCATTTGCTTGTATTTGACGGCTCATCAAGTGACTGGTGTCCCGATATATCGGCAATTGCCGTTACGGTTTCAAGTGCGGCGGCTTTTATAAATCCGTATCAGAATGAAGATTTATCTTTTGAAGAAAGAACGGCAGATTTAATTTCAAGAATGACCTTGGAAGAAAAATGTGCACAGCTCGGACATAATGCTCCGGCGATTCCGAGATTGGGCGTAAGCAACTATTATTATTGGAGAGAAGCGGCTCACGGAGTAGTGGATCAGGGACAGGCAACCTCATTCCCGGTTTCATTGTCAATATCTAATTCATGGGATCCGGAGATGTATTACAGAGAAGCAGACATTGTTTCAACGGAAGCAAGAGTAAAAAATAACAGATATAATCTTAATTATTGGGCGCCTACAATAAATATGCAGAGAGACCCGAGATGGGGAAGAAATAATGAAAGTTTTGGCGAGGACCCGTATTTGACAACACAATTCGGCTCTGCATTTGTAAAGGGAATGCAGGGAGATGAAAAGTACAAAAAAACAATTGCGACACTAAAGCATTTCCTTGCAAATAACTGTGAATATGAGAGGCAGACCGGTTCATCGGAAATGGATGAACAGACTCTCCGTGACTATTATTCCAAGGCATTTAAGAATGTAGTGGAAGAGGCTAATCCGGGTGCGGTAATGAGTTCATATAATGCTACAACTGTTACGAGAAACGGTGAAAAGCTGTGGGATTATATAGCACAGCCGGCAAACAGAAATATATTAACAGGATTATTAAGACAAAATTGGGGATTTGACGGATTTGTAACCGGTGACTGCGGTGCTGTTGCAGACCTCAACGGAGAGGCTTTCAAGCGTGCATTATTCCCCAATGCAGAAAAGCTTTCGGATGTACCTCAGGCAGCAACTGTTGCAGCGGCAATAAAAGCCGGAAATGAGCTTGACTGCGGTAATATTTCAGTTAAATATGCACTTGAGGCAATTGAAAAAGGATATATGAGTGAATCGGATCTCGATACAGCATTATACAGAGTATTCCTTGAGCGTTTCAGAACAGGAGAGTTTGACGATACTGAAATATATAGAAATTATACAGCGGAAAAAGACCTTGAAACACCGGAAAATGTTGCGGTTGCATTAGAAGCTGCCGAAAAGGGAATAGTATTACTCCAGAATACAAAGGATGCTGATGGAAAATATATACTTCCGTTAGGAAATAATATAATAGAACCAACGTCAGAGCCAACTGGAACTCCGGAGCCGGCACAGACTTCAGAGCCGACAGAAAAGCCTATAACAGATTGGAGCATAGAGATTATTGGTGACAGCAGT
>USPO01000220.1 GCA_900556575.1 uncultured Eubacteriales bacterium | reverse complement strand
CGTTTGGAACATGTTTGACTTTGCTGCAGACGCCCGTGACCAGGGCGGCGAGCCGCGCAATACAGTATTGGATTTTTCAATGATGAATATGCCTCTGCTGTTGATTCTAAATCCCAGACACGAAGGGTACAAAGCACCATTAAGCCGAGGTAGATAAGAACTATCGGCGGTGCAAAGTTGAATACCTTTTTTGCAACGCTACCTTTGAATATTTTAGGCAGGTTTACAAGAATTGCCGCAATAAAAATAAGTGCGGCAATGTACATAAATCCGCTTTTTATCATTTTTAAATTCCTTTCAAATTACTTTAGTTTCTTTAATGCTTCAAGTAAAAATTCCCATGTACGCTTTGCGGAAGCAATATTTAAGCGTTCATTCGGAGTATGAATATCCGTAAGGTCCGGACCTATTGAAACCGTATCAAGTCCCGGGATTTTGTCGGCTATAATGCCGCATTCAAGTCCGGCGTGAATTGTTTCTATTTTCGGATACTTTCCGTATATCTCTTGGAAGGCATCTGTCATTAGGTTTCTTAATGGTGATTTTTCTGCATACTCCCAAGCCGGATAACTTGATGACTGTGTGCAGGTTCCACCGGCCTCGGAAACCATATGCTCAATAATAAGAGCAGTTGAGTCATTTCCGTTTCTGAGGTTGGAGCGTGTAAGAAATCCGATTTTTAATGAACTGTCATCAAGTGAAACTGTTCCCATATTGAGAGAAGTTAATATTTCATTTGAAGAACTGTATTCCAAAACACCTGTTGGAAGCTTGCATAAGGTCTCGATAACGAGCTTTGTGCTTTTTGACGTAATAAAGCTGTCCGCTCCCTTTGGCGATACATTGATAACAAAATCAGGCTCGCTGTCGGGAATTTTTCTCCGTATATCATCTGCAGCAGCAAGTATAGCCTTTGAAAGCGAAGGAATATTTCCGCCTACAATTACAGCACTTGCTTCTTTTGGGATAACGTTATCCTTAACACCGCCATTAATGCTGCAGAGATGGAAGCTGAATTTTGATGATGCACAGTAAAGAATTTCTGCAAGAAGCTGAATTGCATTGACACGATTTTTTCCTATGTCAATTCCGCTGTGACCACCCTTCAAACCGCCGATTTCAACCAATAAGGTTTCACGAACAGTACCTTTGCGTGTAACAGGAATATTGGCATGAACACGCATACCGCCAGCGCATCCAGCGGTGAATATACCTTCGTCCTCACTGTCAATATTAATCATTCGTGTTCCCTTTAAATAATGTGCCTCAAGCTCGTTCGCGCCAAGCATGCCTGTTTCTTCATCACGGGTTATAAGTGCTTCGATAGGTGGATGGGGAATATCATCCGAATCAAGTATTGCAAGGATATATGCAACGGCTATTCCATCATCACCGCCGAGTGTTGTTTTATCTGCCCATAAAAATTCACCGTCTGTATTAAGGTGCAGACCTTCCTTTTCCATATCATATTCACAATGAGGAACTTTATCACAGACCATATCCATATGTCCCTGAAGAATTACAGGCTCGCTGTTTTCGTATCCTGAAGTCCCTTCTTTAAATATTATAACATTTCCGCCCTTATCATATACAGCTTCAAGATTGCGTTCTTTTGCAAAATTCATTAAATATCCGGCAATTGCAGCTGTATTTCCAGAACCGTGAGGAATAGCGGCAATCTCACCGAAAAATTTATAAACCTTTTTAGGTTCAAGCTCTGAATAAGTCATGTTTTTTTTCTCCTTTCGTAAATTTATATAATGTAAGTTTTATAAAACAAAAATTGTTTTATACGCACAACTTCACTATTATATTTTATCATAATAAAGCATATTTGTCAACTAAATAATTAATATAAGTAAATATATGTAATATACTGCAGTGAAGCTTTAGCAGATTGAATTTTGTATTTTTGTTGACAAAAGCATTGAATTGATGATATAATATTTAAGATAGGTGATGTAACTATAAGTTAGGCAGAAGAGAGATTGACGAATGATATTATACTGGGGATTTCCAATATGCATTGCATGAGTGACGAATATCTTGCCGAGGAATTGGAGGAGGAATATGCAAAAAATCACAAATGAAATACGGGAACGGTTAATGGGGATGCAGGACCTAAAGTATCGTGACTTTCATAGCAGACTGATGCCGAATATAGATAAAGAAGCTGTAATTGGTGTTCGTATGCCGATGATCAGGAAGTATGCCAAGGAATTGTCGAAACGTGATGATATAAACGAATTTTTGAATACACTGCCTCATAAGTATTACGAGGAAAACAATATTCATGCCGCGATAATTTCAGATATGAAAAAAGACCTTGAAAGCGTAATGAAAGAAACAGAAAAATTTTTACCGTATATTGATAACTGGGCAACGTGTGATATGTTTCTTCCAAAAGTTTTTAAAAAGTATCCCGATGAGATATATGAACAATGTAAGAAGTGGCTGAAAAGCGGAAAAACGTATACAATCCGCTTTGGAATAGATATTTTGATGTCGCTTTATCTTGACGAATATTTTAGGCCGGAAATGCTCAATGCCGTTGTTTCGGTAAAGTCAGAGGAATATTATATTAATATGGCGATAGCATGGTATATGAGCTTTGCGTTAATAAAGCAATATGAAGCAGCATTACCGATATTAGAGAAAAAAATACTTGATAAATGGGTACATAATAAATCAATACAAAAAGCTGTGGAAAGCAGAAGAATATCGAATGATGTTAAAGTATATTTAAAAACGTTAAAAATAAAATAATTAGAGTGAGTTTCTGTAATATATACTTTACCGAAACTCATTTTTGTATACTTAAATTTAAACCTGCAAATAATAACCTAAGCACAGATGTTCTGCACCTTTAGGTGTGAATTTCATTTCGGATGTTTAGCAGGAGTTATAATCTCATGCTAAACAAGTGAGCAGCATTACTGTGATTTGAATAAAAAACAACAGGTGTTGTGCAATGTGCAATAAAAAACAATAATATATAAAGTGTTGAATTAGAGAATAAAAACTCAAGAATGTTTGAACAGAATTCACAAAAAATTCATTAATATCTATTGAAATGAAAAAAATATTGTGGTATAATTAGTAAAAGTATTTAATAAAATAAGATTTGGCAAAGAATTTTATTGCCTTAAATCCGGAGGTGAACTTTTATGCTTGATGAAATGATTGCGGAGGTCAAGAGAGCTGAATGTAAGGCTGATGAAAAAATCAAGGCTGCCGAAGCTGAGGCAAACAGAATAAAAGCTGAGGCGAGGAAAAGGGCGGCTTATATGATTGAATGTGCAGAGAAAAAAGCGCGTGAAACAACAGCGGAAGCAATTATTAATGTGAAGGAGGAAGAGGAAAAATCAAATAAGGCATTTGATAGTGAAACCGAAAAAATTTCAAATCAGCTGCGTGATAATGCAAAGAAATACAGCAAAGAAATAGGAAAGCGGCTGAGAGAAATCATGTTCGCATAGGAGGTAGAGTCTATGGCGGTAATGAAAATGAAGCGCGTCAATGTTTGTGCCATGCGAAAAAACAGAAAGCAGATACTTGAGATGCTGCAGCATATGGGTGTGATGGAAATTGAAACACCGAATGATGAAACGATGGCTCATATTGATACTGCACCGCAGAGAGCCGTTTTTGAACGCCGAAAACGAGAGGCAGAGCAGTCACTCGAAATTCTGGATGAATATGCTCCGGAGAATTAAGG
>USPO01000219.1 GCA_900556575.1 uncultured Eubacteriales bacterium | reverse complement strand
AAGGTCAGTTATCAGGGAATAAAAAAACAGATGAGAGGCGGTGAACCAATCACACTCTATACTCAGGAAATCAGAAGTCAAAGAAGTGCAATGATATTAAAAAACGTTCGTTACGGAATAGAGTTTCATTTTGAGATGACAGGGATTAAAAGTGATCATGACTATGAGAGTGAAGACAAGCATTATAATATCCTGCTTCGCAGACTTCAGAAAGGACAGTGCTTCAGACAGCCGGTTTTCGGAACAAGAGAATTTCCGGTAAAAAAAATAGAGATAGTGGACGAATTTCCATATAATGAAATTTCGGAAGAATTAAAGGGAGATATAGATTTAGGATTTATGCTCTATCATATGAAATTTAGAGATGGGGGAATTCCCCAAAATAGGGATTGGGAGAAGAAGAAGTTTTCCGACAATGCAGATCCGATGTTTTATCGGCCGCATATTATAGACGGAGTAATAGATGTGACTAAATATGCGGAGGTGATATTATGCTGATAAGCGCCCTTAATACATATTATGATATACTGGAAAGAGGAAATAAAATCCCGTCCGAAAAAATATCAGTTCAAAGGATAACTCATATTATTATGCTCAAAAAGGACGGTACAATAACAGATATTATAGATTGTCGCGAGGAAAGTGAACCGGATAAAAAGGGAAAGACAAAGAAAAATCCTATAAATGTAAATTTGCCGAAAAGAACAGAGAAACCGGGAATAGATTTGAATATTATAGAACATAGACCGCTGTATATATTCGGTTTGAACTATGATAAAAAAACAGGTGAATTTTCAGAAAATGACAGAACCAATAAGGCAAAAAAGTCACATGAATGTTTCATAAACGGAAATCTGGAATTTACGGAGGGCATGACGAGCGATATAGTAACGGCATACAGAAACTTTATAAGTAATTGGATTCCGGAAAATGAGAGAGAGAATGAAAAGCTGCAGAGTATAGCAAAGGATTATTTAACCTCAAGTCTGATATTCGCACTGGACGGTCATCCCGAAATAACACTCCATGATCCTGACGGTGAAATTATGCGAAAGGTTATGTCGCAAAAGAAAGAAATTAAGGCAGACGGAATATGTTCCATAACCGGAAAACCGGATGAAATAGCCCGAACACACGATAAAATAAAGGGAATAAGAGGCGGTCAGGCTTCCGGAGGGTTAGTTGTGTGTTATAACAATAAAGCAGATGAATCATATGGGAAAGAACAGTCATACAACAGTTCGGTAGGATATACGGCAATGAAGCACTATACGGCGGCATTAAACAGCTTGACAGCGGACGAGCATCATCATATGTATTTGGAGGATTTAACTATTGTATTTTGGGCAATGAGCCTTGAAGACAGAAAGGAAACAGATATATTTGAAGCTTTCTTTGAACAAAGGGATACAGCAGATGCTGATAAGATAAACAGTATGCTTGAAAATGCGGCGAAAAATCTTGCTGAAGGAAAGACAACGGATTTAAGCTCATTCGGAGTAGATGGAAATACAATGTTTTATATTGCCGGATTGGCGCCGAATAATTCGAGAATATCGCAGAAGTTTATTTACAGAAATAAATTTGGAACGATATTTAACAATGCTGTAAGACATCAGTCAGATATGCTTATAGAGGGAGGTAAAAAAGCTCAGATACCAATGTGGCAGATATGTGCTTCAATGAAATCACCTAAAAGCAATAAGGAGAAAATTTCACCGCCAATGCTTTCGGCACTCTTTTCTGCTATAATAAATAACTCTGTATATCCCACACCGATGCTGGAAACATTGGTAAGGAGAGTTAAAACGGATAAAAGCGTAAGTTATGTACAGGCAGGTTTAATAAAGGCCTTCATAAACCGAAAATTAAGAATGAAAAATAAAGAGGAGGAGATAAAAATGGCTTTGGATAAGAGTAATACAAATGCATCTTACTTATGCGGAAGATTATTTGCTGTACTGGAAAAGATACAGAAGAATGTATATAAAGACCTTAACAGAACAATAAAGGATGCATTCTTTGCATCGGCATGTGCTAAGCCGTCTGCGGTATTCCCAAGATTAATGGTACTTGCACAGTATCACTTGGCAAAGGAAGATGATAAGCAGAGATTTTTTGATAATAAGCTTATTGGGGAAATAGCAGATAAGATAGGCACTAAATTCCCGTCAACGTTATCTATGGAAGAACAGGGAAGGTTTATATTGGGATATTATCAACAAACTCAGGACTTGTATAAGCCGCGCAAGAAGGAAAGCGAAGAAACAGAAACAAGTAATTAAGTAAAGAAAGGATGAAAAATCATGAATGCAATTAAGAACAGATATGAATTTATAATACTTTTTGATGTTGAGAACGGAAATCCGAATGGTGACCCTGATGCTGGAAATTTACCGAGAGTGGATCCGGAAACTTCACAGGGCCTTGTTACAGATGTATGTTTAAAGAGGAAAATAAGAAACTATGTTGAACTGGCTAAGGAGGGAGAAGAAGGCTATAATATATTGGTTAAGCCGGATAAATCCTTAAACGCAAAGTTTACAGAGGCATATAGAGATAGTAATCTCTCAACAGGTCAGAAGGGAAAAAATACAGATGATGTTTTAGCGGCAAGGAAATATATGTGCGAAAACTATTTTGATGTCAGAACATTTGGTGCTGTTATGAGTACCGGAGATGACCCTTGCGGTATTGTAAGAGGACCGGTACAGATTGAATTTGCAAAGAGTGTGGATATGATAAATATTCAGGATATTTCGATAACACGTCAGGCACGAACAAGCGATAAGAGGATGGAAACCGGAGAAACAGAGATGGGCAGAAAATCTATTGTTCCTTACGGATTATATCGTGCGGATGGTTATGTATCGGCAATGCTTGCGCAAAAGGTTACGGGATTTTCTGATGAGGATTTAAATTTACTTTGGACTGCAATTATAAATATGTTCGAGCATGACAGAAGTGCAGCAAGAGGAAAAATGTGTGTTCGTAAACTGTATGTATTCAAGCATGATACTGCACTCGGAAATGCACCGGCTCATGTTTTGTTTGATAAGCTCAGTATAAAAAAGAAAGATGGAGTGGAGGCACCGCGCAGCTTCAGTGACTATGAAATTAGATTTGATGAAAGTATGCCCGAAGGTGTACAATGTATGGAAATGTCAGATGGCGTTAAAAGCTTTGAAAGATGATTAATATAAGGACAATTCAGCATTATATGTATTGTCCGAGGCGCTTTGGATTGTTGGAAATCAACAATGACTGGTCTGAAAACGCATTTGTAGCATTGGCAAATATAATGCATGAAAGAGTCCATTCAGGTAAGCATAAGGTTCAAAGCAGTAAAAAGATAGAATTAAGCTCTGTTGCTGTGTACAATGATGAATTGGAATTATATGGAATAACAGATTGCATTGAATTTACAAAATGCAGCAGCGGAGTTTACATTCCGGCACTGGGCGAAAAATGCACGGTTAAAATAATTGAATATAAACCGAAGCAGCCTAAAACCGGAGAAATAAGAGAAACGGATGCAATACAGGTATTTGCACAGAAGGTTTGTGCAGATAGTATATGGAAATGTAACTGTGAAGCATACATATATTATGAAGACACACGAAAAAGGGTAAAAATGCCGTTTGATACAGAGTATGACAGATACTATAAAATGCTTAATGAGCTTATAAACAAAATAAGAGCGTGCATTGACAGCGGTATAATTCCGCCG
>USPO01000218.1 GCA_900556575.1 uncultured Eubacteriales bacterium | reverse complement strand
CCTTTGCATTGCGGTATTTGAAAAACAGTTCTGCCTCCTCTATGCTTTCTGCATTTGTATATGCATCATAGATATTTCGTATCGCTGTTGACTTTCCTGAAAAATCTCCTATTGCTTTCAGCAAGTCACCCATTCCCCTTGTTGTATATGGAGCAAGTGTTCTATCCAAACCACATCCTGCTGTTCCCGCATTACATTCCTCTGTTGGGTCATTCATTACCGCAAATGAAATTGTACCGTTAGGAGTATCAATATTTGCATTCTTTGCAATTTCCTTTGCTTCTGAAAGTTTGTCTTCTGCAGTTTCGAGCATTACACGCAGCGGTGTATCCGGCTTTGCTATACATACTCCCACCGACATTGTAGAGTTTTGGTAATCACCACCATATGCATTGAATATTTTACTATATTTTTCATTGAGTTTAACGGCAAACTGCATTGCAATATCTCCGCTTACAATTACGAAAATATCATCACCTCCGAGACCTACTACCGCAAATTTTCTTATACCGCATTCACCCATTGCTTCATAAACCGATTTCTTTGCAGCTTCTTTAACATTTTCGCTGAACTGCATCATCTGTTTTATATCTGTGAAATTCTGAATAATCTGTCCCATATTGTTTCCGTCGCCGTAAACAACCGCAATATGTTCATTGTTTATGTAGTCAAAGCTGTCGTTCTTTCCGTCCGGTTTAAATGGCTCAGTATTATTATACTTTTTATATTCTTCTGCAAATTTATTAACCGAATACTCGCCAATAATTCTCTTATGCAGACAGCTTCCGCACACGCATTTACTGCCATAAACATATGAAGGAATACGCGACTTACACATATCGCATACATCAACACCATCTCTTTTTCCACTGTATTTTTTTGCAGAAATAGAAATATATTCTCCATTTTTCCACGGAATACCGCTATTTTCAAAAGGACTTTCGCTTTCAAAACAATTAAAAAGCTTTAACTTTTTACGGTCTGCAAGCTTTTGTTCAAGCCTGTTAATTACATTTTTATAGTCTTTCTCTATCTCACCTTTCGTAACCTTCATAACAACATAGGCACAATTTGCACTTATTAGATATTTCTGTGCTTCCTTTTCAAGTTCAAGTGCAAAATTTTCTTCAACATCCTTCGGCAAAATACAAAGAATATTTCCTCCGCCGCTGTAAATAATACATTCTCTGCAAAACTTTGCAGCAATATAATTTGGAATAACTTCCTCTTCAACGTAGTCAAGAAGCATACTTGCACCTCGAATATCTCTTGCCGAGTTATCTTCAAGATAGTATTGCTTAATCTTATACGAACCGCCCTTTAGCAGCACAACCTCTGATTCTGAATTTTGTGCTCCGACAAAGTCGAAGCACTTTTTCAGCTGGCTGTTATAGTCATTTATACTCTTCATTTATTATACCTCTTACCTCTTCTCTATACTTTTCCCTATACCTTGATATGCTACTTTCACTTTTTTTATCTCCAATTAAAGTATAATACTTAACATATACCTTATCATCAAGTGGCAGATGGCATCTTTTAGTTTTGTCATTTCCCTTTACACTATCCGAAACCAAGTACAGTAATTTTTGCTTTGTCTTTCGTATATCTTCAACAGTTTCACACTTATTCTCCTTGAAGAAGTTCAAAAAATCAGCATCTAAGGCCTTAAAAATTTCCCTTTCATGTTTTTTCATTTCATCAAGTGAATTTACATTGCTGCACTTGTCCAGTTCTTCAACATAATATGCTGTGTAATCTGCATGAAAACGCATAAAATCAGATACATTTTTATTATTCTTTCTTTGTATTGCCTTTACTCTGTTTGTTATCATAAAATACACATCAGATAGTTGTTCACCCGTTTCCCGTTCCTTGTATTCATTATAGGTCGATGTTCCAAAAATCTCAGTATCATCTTTCTCCTCTTCGCCGTCCTGATAACTTCTTTCAAACTCAGAAAGACTGACCTCATTTTTTAAAGCTTTTATCGTACCATTCAAAGCATTAATCACCTTATACGGAACCCAGCTATTAAAGTATGCCATAAATGATGTACTTCTTTCAGGAGAATATAATTCCATGATTTTTTCTACTGCCTCAAAATAAACACCATAAAAATCATCATTATCCAATGGCATAGTCATCTCATTGTCTGTATTATTTTTATTTAGAACAACCATTGTCTTTTTCTTTACGTATTCAATAAGACTCTCTCTAGAAAGCCTTTCAAGAAGGCTGCTTTTATCAATTTCACTATGTTTAGTAAACCATCTTTCTGCTATTTTATCTATCTCCCTGTTTATCTTATGAGAATCAATTATCATTCATCTCTTTAAATATTCATAAGTTTCCTTATTCTGTCTGCCGGATTTTTTATTCTAAGCTTTGCAAGATTATTTACCATTTCATCCATGTAAAACAGTGAGGTAATATCAAAAATTTCCATTCTTCCCGTATCATGATCACGCTGTCCGTACACAATAGAACCAATAGAGGCATTTTCTAAGACCCTATATGCATAATTAACTGCCATCATTTCCACTATCGGAGTCGGCTTTGTTCCATAGGTTGCACATACATATATGTCATCATTATCCTTAAGCTTATCTATTAAGTCCATAAAAAGGTTAATCTGTGTATCAATAGTTTCATTGTATGGTGTATTAACAATTGAGATTTTAACCTTGATTTCCTTTCTTTCCTCCAGCTCTCTAACCTCTTCCCTCAAATATTTTTCGTTGAGTTCCGCATTTACATTATCCGATTTTATGAGTATAATTTCAACCTCCTCTCCCTCCTCTGCATAACCGTTAATAACCGGTATTATAGGAAATCTTGTCTCTCCATATTCAAGCTTATCATTATTCTGCGGAACATATACTGATTTTGCAAGCTTTCCTTCCGGCTGCAGCGGGCACATCATTATAAATTTTTTCATATTCATTCCTCCTTTTCCTTCAAAGCATTGGCTGTGGTCTCAATTTTCTCCATTGCATCCAACAGTTGACTGCTCAAATTCCTTATTGTCAAACCATACTTTAATTCAAGAGAATTTTCAAAATACTTAATCTGTTCACTATTTAAATTATCTTCTTCTCCTGCATGGTTAATTCTGTTTCTTACTGCCTTAAAATATATATAGTCTCCAGCAATTACTCTCATTCTATCAATACTGCATTTAATCTTAAATTCAGGTCTTGCTGCTACAAGCTCAAATTTTTTTAGCAAGGCTACTCTTTTCTCCATTGTTTCAGCGTGCTTTTCTCCCTGTGATTTATTCTTATTTGTACCTTTAACCGGCAAACCGAGAAGCAAATTATAAATATCATTGTTCATATTTGCACCCAGTGTTTTTATATTATTCTGGCGCATAATTTCTTTCCATGCAGCTTTTGTTTCATTGTCCCATCTACTTGAACCACCTTTTAAATATTGGTCAGCCCTTATCTTTGCAAGATTTCCATCTCCCGTTTCATAACAATATCGAAGAAGATTTACAAATCTCTTTTTTCCAATTTTCATTTCTTCACTGCCTTCGTCCATACCAGCCGGTTTCTTAAATTTTCTCGACCAAGAATCCCAAGGAGATGTACAAACAGAATTTTCACACCACTTTTTTAATCCTTTCATTTCATCGGAGCCAAGATCTACATCAAGGAATACTGAATAAAATACTGTGTCATTATTATTAGCCTTTACATTTCCAATATTCTCAACAATCGTATCAAAAATCAT
>USPO01000217.1 GCA_900556575.1 uncultured Eubacteriales bacterium | reverse complement strand
GGTATGTTTCGCCAAAATTGGAGAGAGCAGATTATGTACTGCGTATTACAGTGTTGAGCGAAAGTGGTGAATGGTTCACAAAGGACGGTATGCGATATGGCAGCCAAGATTGTTATGTAGATATTTACGGTTACTCTGTAGATGATTTTTAACGATGCAGAATGCAGATGGTTCTATAATGCGTTTGCCAGTCAAATTGTAAGCGTTCTTGTTGATACGAAGAGCATGAAGATTACGGCAAAATATACTTCCGAAGGCGCATTAACGGATATAAAAATCGAAAAGGCGAATATATCGGAAATAACAGCTCCGATAAATACCGCGACAGAAAAGATATTCTATTGGGAGTCATTTGAAAGCATGAAGCCAATAGAACTAAAATAGTATAAGCTATATTCATATTAGATGGGGAGCCGGTAGAAATATCGGTTCCCTGCAATAATTATCATTTGCAGAAAAAACTTCTTTACCATAATCGTTTCGATTTCTTCTCTCTTTCATATGGAAATATATTGCGGTAGAGGAGTTTTTCCTGTGAAGGATATCTTAAAGAATATGCCCAAAAATGAAAAATATCTCCCATTGTATATGTAGGAGATATTTTTCGTATATAAATGTAACTTGTATCGATTGAAGGGAAGTTATTTTTTTTTGATAAGTTTTAAGAAACTTCGCATATCGCTATAACCGACAGCTGCTACGGCTTCTTCGTATGTTTTACCGTTTTGCAAAAGCTCGCGCGCTTTATTAAGTCTTGCCTCACGTTTTAATTCTGAAAAAGTTTTCCCATATTGTTTTAGAAGTATGCGATGCAACTGGCGTTGACTGAGATTGAGCTTTTTAGCAAGTTCATCGCGTGTAACAGTGCTATATTTATAGAGGAACATATAATCAATAATATTTATACGTCTGTCATCCGAAAGGGCGGAGGTTATTTCGGTGCTGACAGAATTTCCTGTATACGCCCGTATAAGGACAACAAGAATACTTGAAATGATATTTTTTATATTATTCTGATAACCGATGCTACGGGTTTGCGATTCGGCAGACAACATTTCAAAAAGAGTCTCACCATTTCCGGAATCTTTGCCAATCCAAAATTTAGTATCAAGAAGTGCCTTGGATGCTTCGCTGTCACAAGATTTTTTTGGTTTTTTAACTTCAAATCCAAGACAATATTCTTCCAGAAGATCTTGAGAATCGGTAATCTGCGCATGTACAACATCAGGTCCTGTCATAAATAATGAGCCTTTTTCAAGCGGATACTCTTCTTCATCAGCGATAAGAGTACCTTTTCCACCGCATATAAGATGAGCCTCATAATAATTTTTACTATGACTATGTCGCATGATTGAGTCATGAAATACACCATAGTCTACTTGTTCTATGGTTATATGCAGATTATCAAACCTGAGTTTAAGTTCTACATCTCTTAAATTAATATTTTTACCCATACAAATCACCGTAAAAGCCATTTATAAAAATTTCTTGCTGATAATTTTATTATACACTGAATCTGCTTAATTTTCAATACTTAAATAGGACAAAGAGACAAAAAAGTAGTCTTGTTTATGTCTACCTTTTCATGCTTGCCTATGTTATAATCATTATATAGTATACATGTATATCATAAGTAGCAGAAAGGATGTTTGATATGAAAAAAATTATTGCATTAGCACTGGCGGCAGCTATCTCTGTACCCAGCGCTGTATTGGCGAAAGAAGCAGAGTCTGCTTCTGTACCTGAAACTTTATTTGCGAATGAAAGGAATGAAGAGCCTTTGTACGAAAAGGGTAATTTCTCTAACAGTTTTACCGAAGTAGAGCATAGGAATAACAGCCGCGCATGGCGTGAAGGAATGGTCGGAGGTAACGGCGAAACGGGATTTGTCACAAGCGGCAGTCCGTATACCGATACAATTATTTATCAGCATATGTATTTTAATTATCCGTCATCGCAGCCGAGAGTTATTCCGGATTATCTTACGGAGCAACTCGAGGAAGCTCGTGAAAACGTATTCAATCTGAATGATGCGTGGAAGATATGGGATTACGACAGCAACGGCAATAAAGTGACGCGTAGCAGAACATATTTCTATTCATACCATCCCGGTGCACAGCTAAGAATAACAAGCGAGAATACTGATAAATATTCGAATTATAAGCGTTGGACAAATTATGAAACTGCGGAGGTTGGCGTTAAATATACCGATAAATACGGAGAATGGAAGCGAACAACTTTCACCTCACGCGAAGATAATGTAACCATAACAAAGATTGAAAAATCCTCGGGAGGACAGCTTATAAATGATATTATCTCTATTGATAATATTTCCGAGATGTATAAAGCAAAGAACGGAAACAGTAGGGTTCTTGACCAGAGGTATAAAAAACTTGTCGGACAAAATGCGGATTATCTCGCGCTTGTTTCCCATTATCCCGTCTACACAGGCAGTCCACTTTATGACGGCGGTTTTGGAAATGTTATAAAGATTATAGCAGAGGGCGAAAATGCTGAAAAAGAAGTAATTTCTGATAATGCGGGCGATAGTATGCTCGTTGACGGCAACAATTCGATACGTGTCAAAAATGCGGAGGCTCTGTATCTGATTACCGTGACTGACCGTACATTTGACCTGACAGACCTTGATGAAACATCATCAGCTTCTCAGGTCATGGAGAGATTTAAGGCAATGGAAAGCTATCCGTTCATTGATAAGATGGCAGCGCAAGCAACAGCAGTTGCCGAGAAATATACGGCTGGAGGCAAGTTTGATTATAATGCGGCTCTTGCTCCATCCGCAAAGAAGCATAGTGAAGAATTTGACCGTCTTACATTTGACCTTGACGGCGACGAGGAATATCAAACAGCTGACAATAACACTTTGATTGACTTGCAGCGAGGAACCACGGACAGAATAAACCACGAGTTTATGGAACGCGCATATATGCAGTCGAGATATGCACAGGTATGCTGCGGCGGAACAACAGCTCCGCGTTTGTACGGTATGTGGACGGGCGAATGGAATCCGGGATGGAGAGGAATTTATACTCTTGATGCAAATGTAAATTTACAGGTAAGTGCGATGAATACCGGCAATCTCCGAGACTTTCAGTTGGGATATATAACATTCTTCCTTCGTCATTCTCCAGATTTTATGTATAATGCGGAAATGGCATACGGTATGCACGACGCTATACAGCTTTCAGTAAATGCAGATGCTGACAGGGCTATGCATGTTGAGTATGACAGCTACTATCCGTTTGAGTATTGGAATGCTGGCGCAAGCTGGTGTCTGCTGCCGATATATGAGTATTGGCAGTGTTTTGGAAATACTCAGATACCGATAAACGATTATATGAGAATAGATGACCTTCAAAAGGTACTTGGAGTTAATGACGGCGGTCTCACAAACGAGGAGTTTGCGGCTTTAAAGGCGAAGGGCTATCTTGACCTTGAGAAGGATATTTTGCTTCCGCTGCTCACAAAGCAGGCTAATTTCTGGGAACAGATTGTAACACCGCGCTATTACACAGATGTAAACGGTAAAGCGCGCCATGATGAGAATAAAAAGTCACTTAACGAGGGCGAGAAGTATATTATAATTCCCGCATATTCACCGGAGAACAACCCGATAGGCTACACAAGCACATTGACAGCCAATGCGACAATGGATATTTCTGCTGCTCGTGACGGACTTGATATGGTATGTGCATTAGAAAAGGCAGTAGGCAGAGACGGTGCGGACGAAGCAATCGTAAAATGGCAAAACCTCAAAAACAAAATATCCGATTATAAGACGGATGATGACGGCGCGCTTCGTGAG
>USPO01000216.1 GCA_900556575.1 uncultured Eubacteriales bacterium | reverse complement strand
ACAAGGAAAAGCTTATGGAATCAGCGAAAAAGGCAGAACAGGCAAACACTGCAAAGACGGAATTTTTACAGCGAATGAGCCACGATATTCGCACGCCGATAAACGGTATACGCGGTATGATAGAGCTTGCGGATTATTACAGTGATGATTTGCAAAAACAGGAGGAATGTCGTAAAAAGATATGGGACGCGTCCGGATTGTTGCTTGAATTGATTAATGAAGTACTTGATATGGGTAAACTTGAATCCGGCGAAATTCTTCTTGAAGAACGTGAATTTAATTTAAAAAAGTTGCTTGGTGACATTGTTAATGTGGTCGAGAAACAGTCGAAAGAATGTCAGCTGGAAATTGTTCAATGCGATTATCAGATTAAACATTGGAACTTGATCGGAAGTCCTATACATATAAAGCGTATGCTTATGAACATATTGAGCAATGCCGTTAAGTATAACAGGTACAATGGCAAGATTATACTTGATTGCCGAGAGGTGAGTTGTATCGGTAATGTGGCGCTGATTGAATTTATTTGTAAGGATACAGGTATCGGAATGAGTAAGGAATATCAGGAACATATTTTTGAGCCGTTCACGCAGGAATTTAACAGTGCAAGAAGTTCGTTCGGCGGTACCGGTCTTGGTATGCAGATTGCGAAAAGCCTTGTTGAAACAATGGGCGGCAATATTGAATTTGAAAGTGAAAAAAATGTCGGAACTACTTTCAGATTGAAAATTCCGTTTAAGATTGATGATTGCGTTCATATCGAAGAACCGACAGAGGAAGAACATAATGTTTCCATAGAGGGAGTACGCGTGCTTGTTGCGGAAGATAATGACCTTAATATGGAGATTACGGAATTTGTGCTTTCATCAGTCGGCGCGGTGGTAATAAAAGCGTCAAACGGTCAAGAGGCAATAGAGATTTTTGAAAAATCTGAAGTCGGAGAAATTGACATTATATTGATGGACGTTATGATGCCGGGCGTTGACGGATTGGCTGCAACACGAATTATACGCTCAATGAGCAGAGAGGACGCAAAGACAATACCGATTATCGCAATGACTGCAAATGCGTTTTCGGAGGATCGTCTCAGAGCTGTTGAGGTAGGTATGAATGAACATCTTGCAAAACCGCTTGAATCGACTGTTATTATTAAAACGATTGCGAAATATTTGAAAGAAGAATAATAAAAAAGCAGATACTGTGTTGTATCTGCTTTATTTGTACATTATATACAAATAATTCCAATAGAAACTGTATAAAAGGTAAAAATTAACAAATACTATTTACAAATTAAGTAATATATGCTATTATATATACAGATAACAGGTAAAGTTATCCAAAAAATACTTAAATTATTTAATTTACAAAGGAGTGTGTTTACTATGTTAAAGAAAATTGTTTCAGGAATGTTGGCTGCGGGAATGATGTTGGTGAGTGTATCGGCATTTGCCTGTGATTGCGGATCGGAGTACAAAAAAACTTATGAGTATCCATACATCGGAAATGACAAGCACCAGGTAGCATACCGCTGCAGTAATCCGAATTGCGATGATCCGTTTACATTGGTAGGAACATATGATTGTACATACGAGTGGGTTGAATATGAAAATCCGGATACATGGTCAATTTCGTGGGTTCAAATGTGTACTGTTTGCGGACATATTAAAGATTAAAACAAAATAAATGCCACATCGAAAGATGTGGCATTTTTGATTGCAGATAAAACCATAACTGTTTTATATACAATTTGATATATGCTTTAATGTACAAAATACGATTAAGATTTTTGCACACAATTAACAAATTTGCCGAAAGGACTTTATTTTTTGTCTAAAATGTAGTAAAATATTCCTTGTAGCGTTGTAGAACAGTAGTCTGTAAAAAACAGAACAAAATTTTTATGTAAAACGGAAGGACGGAGAAAAATGGAACAAAATTTACATCAAACGCAAACTGTTACAGTTATTGCACTTATAATCTTTGCATTAATAATGATTGCAATAGGTATATTCAGTGCAAGAAAGACGAAAACAATGGACGGATTTCTGCTTGGCGGCAGAAAAATCGGTGCATGGGTAAGTGCTTTTGCATACGGTACGTCATATTTTTCGGCAGTTATTTTTGTAGGCTATGCGGGACAGCATGGCTGGAACATCGGTTTGGGCAGTATTTGGATAGGCATAGGTAATGCGATATTCGGCTGTCTGCTTGCGTGGATGCTTTTGGCAAAACGCACACGAACGATGACGAATATTGAAAAGTATAATGACGCTTTTGTAGAAGTGTTTGGGGTGGATAGTGCAGTGTTGAACGATAGTTTTTCAAAAGACAGTGTGGAATCCTGGGATTCTGTTCACCAACTGAATATAATCGCATTGCTGGAAGAGTCCTTTGACGTAATGTTTGACCCAGAGGATATCATGGAATTTACTTCCTATGGAAAGGGACGTGAGATATTGAAAAAATACGAAGTTGAACTTTAAGGGTCAAGATAATGGCAAGATGGGAAATTAAGAATGTCGGCATGAAGGGAGTGGCTATGACCGTTCCGGAGAATGTGGTAAAAACTTCCGAACTGGGACTTCTTTCCCAAGAGGAAGCTGATGTATTCGATAATACAGTCGGTATAAAAGAAAGGCATATCGCTCCGGACACAATGTGCGCCTCGGATATGTGCCAGGCTGCTGCCGAGAAACTGCTTGAAGAGCTGGGTTGGGAGAAGGACAGTATTGATGTATTGTTGTTTGAGTCTGTTACGGGTGATTATCGTACTCCTCCTACTTCCTGCATATTGCAAGACAGGCTTGGCTTGTCGGAAAATTGTTTCTGTATGGATATTCCAATGGGTTGTTGTGGGTGTATGTATGCCATAACAGTTGCCGGTAACCTGTTGACGGCAGGTAATGTAAAGCGTGCCTTGTTGCTTGTAGGTGATACGGCTTTGCGGATGGGGTCCATGAAAGACAAAAGCCGTATACCTTTATTCGGTGACTGCGGTACAGCCATAGCTTTGGAATATGATGAGACTGCCAATGATATTGTAGTTGATTTTCATACCTACGGTAAGGGACATGAAGCTTTGATGACCCCTCACGGTGGTTTTCGCCATCCGGCTACACCTGCTTCCTTTGAATATGAAGATTTTGGCAATGGTATTGTGCGTGCTCCTATTCATACATTGATAAATGGAATGAATGTCTTTTCTTTCGCTATATCCCGTCCTCCTAGATCCGTCGAAACCTTTTTAGACGATTATAAAATTAATCGTGAAACGGATATAGACTATTTCTTGATTCACCAGGCGAACAAGATGATTGTGGATCGTATTGTGAAGAAGTTGAAGTTGCCCAAAGAGAAGGTTCCTTATAACCTGGAGGAGTTTGGAAACTTGGGTGGAGCTTCCATTCCTTCATTAATGGTGAGCCGCTTGCGTGAACGGTTGATGCAGGAAGAGACTACCTTGTTGATGTCCTCTTTTGGGCTTGGATTAAGCTGGGGGACAATGTGGATGAAGACGAAACCTATGGTGATACCTAAAATGCAGATTCTAAAATGGGAAAGGAGAAATTATTTTATAGACAAAGAATAAGTAGATTAGTTAGTTTGACTTACTTATAAGAATTTATATTATTAAATTGGAAATTACTAAACATTATTATGTCGATTTTTAAAGATAAAGTCTTATTAATCACTGGCGGTACCGGTTCCTTCGGTAATGCCGTATTACGTCGTTTTCTTGATTCAGACATCAAGGAAATCCGCATCTTTAGTCGTGACGAGAAAAAGCAGGATGACATGCGTCATCACCTGCAGAATCCGAAAGTGA
>USPO01000215.1 GCA_900556575.1 uncultured Eubacteriales bacterium | reverse complement strand
TATGAGGATGCAGTAAAGCTTGCCGCCTCATTGGCACATGAGGGTGACATTGTTCTCCTCTCACCCGCAAGCACAAGCTTCGATATGTTCAGAAACTTTGAAGAAAGAGGAAACCTCTTTAAAAAGCTTGTAAATAAGCTTTAATTAAGTTTTAATCAAAAAAACAAGGAGTTAATTATATTGAAAAATCTTATAAAAAAATTAAGTGATATGCGGGGCATTTCCGGCTTTGAATATCGGCTTAACAAGCAGATTTCAGAGCAGTTTATTCCTTACTGTGATGAGGTAAAAATTGACCCTCTCGGAAGTGTCATAGCCGTTAAATACTGCGGAAAGCCCAATGTCCCAAAGCTTATGATTGAGGCACATTGTGACGAAATCGGTCTTATAGTTACATCAATTACCAAAGAAGGATACCTTACCTTTGCTCCGGTCGGAGGAGTTGACCAAAGAATTTTACCGGCTCTTGAGGTAGTTGTTCATACCGCAAAGAAGAATTTGCCTGCTGTGATCGGAATTATGCCCGATGAATACATTGAAAGCGGAAAGACCGTTAAGATGAAGGATATGGCAATTGACACCGGACTGCCTGCCGATACTGTAAAAAAGCTTGTTTCTGTCGGTGACAGTGTAACCTTTGCCCAATCGGTCGGAAGTCTCGGCAAAAAGCAATGGAGCGGAAAAACTCTTGATGACAGAGCGTCCGTTGCCGCAATAATAAATGTTATGCAGCGTTTGGAGGGCAAAACCCTAAATGCCGATGTATACGCTGTTGCCGCCGTACAGGAAGAAGTCGGCTGCCGCGGCGGAAAAACCACTGCCGGAGGTATCCGCCCCGATGCTGCAATTGCAATCGACGTTACGCACGGAATTACTCCCGACAACTCACAGAATGCCTTTGAGGTAGGTTCGGGAACGGCAATTGCCGTAGGTCCGAATATTCACCCTCTTCTTTCAAAAATTTTGATTGATACAGCAAAAAGAAAAGGAATAAAATATACAATAGAAGCCTGCGGAGGTGAAACAGGCACCGACGCATGGGAAATTCAATCCGCAAGGGGCGGCGGTGTACCTACCGCATTGTTATCCATTCCTCTAAAGTATATGCATACATCGGTTGAAACACTTGCGGTTTCCGATGTTAAAGCAACAGCTAAGCTTATAACCGCATATATAGAGGAATTTAAGGATACGAAAACACTAAGCTTTGAGAAGGAGTACGCAAATGATTAAGATTTTACAGAATATCAGCGATGCAATTGCTCCGTCAGGCAATGAAATGTATTTCATTAAGCAGCTTTTTCCGCAGCTTATAAACGAATATAAGCCGAAGGATATGCCCTTTATAGATGCAATGGGCAATGTTACGCTTTTCAGACGCGGAAAAAGCTCCGAAAAAACCGTTGCCGTTATAGCACACACAGACGAGGCCGGATTTATCGTTCGTGATATTACAGACAAAGGCTATATAAAATTTGAAGAAGTCGGAGTCATTGACCCAAGAGTTGTTATATCAAAGAAAGTAACAATCGGTGGGAACAAAATTCCGGGTATTATTGGAATGAAAGCAATTCATCTGCAAAAACGTCAGGAACGTGAGACTGTTGTTCCGATGCGTGATTTATTCATTGATATTGGTGCAAAAAATAAGGAAAAAGCCTTAAAGCTTATCAATATAGGTGACTATATCACATTTGACACGGACTGCGGAATACTTTGTGAAAATATCATAAAGGGAAAGGCACTTGACAGAATGGGTGTATATTGTCTTTATGAGACAATAAGCGAAATACCGAAATATGACACATATTACATCTTTACGGCACAGAAACACATCGGTGCAAGAGGTGCCGTGGTTGCACTTGAAAGAATCCGCCCCGACTTCGCATATATCATCGATGCAATTGAAACAGCGGATATTCACGGTGCTAAACCTCATGAAATAAATGCATCCTTGGGTAAAGGTGTCATCCTCGGTATCATGGATAAAAAAGGTATATATGACCGGCAAATGTTTGATGATATGAAAAAGACAGCCGAAAAGAACGTAATTAAAATCCAGACAATGCAGACTATTCCGTCACCAACAGAAGTCGGTGCCGTAAGAAGTGCATACGGCGGTACAAAAGCAGCCGTTATCGGTATACCGTGCCGATATACAAATACACCTGTATCACTGATGAATACAGAAGATATTAAATCAGCTGCCGCATTGTTAAAGGCAGTCATAACAAGTGAGGTTTGATATAAATGGATATAAGAACAGCCGAAAATAAGGATTTACCCGAAATTCTTACTATATATGACAAAGCAAGAGAATTTATGAAGTCTGCGGGAAATCCCACTCAATGGGCGAACGGCTATCCTCAAAAGGAATTAATAGAAAACGACATAAAGAATAATAACTGCTATGTTATTTATGATAACGGCAAAATTATAGGTACATTTGCTTTCATAATAGGTAACGACCCTACCTATAAAGTTATCGAAAACGGCTCTTGGAGCAGTGAAAACAAATACGGTACAATACACCGCCTTGCCTCTGACGGAAGCAAACGTGAAATTACAAAATGCTGTTTTGATTTCTGCATAAACATAATTGATTATTTAAGGGTAGATACACATAATGACAACAAGCCGATGCAGGCCGCAATAGAACGATACGGATTTAAAAAATGCGGCACTATCTACGTTCGTGACGGAAGTCCGAGAATAGCATATGACTATATCAGGAGGATAAAAAATTGAATTTATTAAAAAAGCTGACAGCAGTTGACAGTGTTTCGGGAAACGAAAATGCAATTCGTGAAACAATAATCGAGGAAATAAAGGACTGCTGTGATGAATATACAACAGACGCAATGGGAAATCTTATTGCACACAAAAAAGGCAGCGGCGCAAGGGTAATGCTTGCCGCTCACATGGACGAAATCGGTGTTATGGTAACATACATCGATGAAAACGGTTTTGCACGTTTTTCCGCTGTCGGCGGTCTTTACACACGAGAACTCGTTCACAGACGTGTACGCTTTGCAAACGGTACAATAGGTGTAATTGGTTCGGAAGAAGAAAGCTTTAACGAAAAGCCCGCTATATCAAAACTGTATATAGATTTGGGTGCATCATCGAGGGACGAGGCTTTAAAGCTTGTTAATATAGGTGATACCGCCGCTTTCACAGGTGAGATGATTGTATCCGGCACAACGGTTATTTCAAAGGCACTGGATAACAGAGCCGGCTGCTATATGCTCATAAAGGCAATGCAGGGAATTAAAAAAACAAAGAATGACTTATACTTTGTATTCACAACTCAGGAAGAGGTCGGTTTAAGAGGTGCAAGAGCCGCCGCATATTCCGTTGACCCGCAGTATGCAATTGCTGTTGATGTTACGGATACGGGAGATACTCCGGAATGCCCTGTTATGGACGTTAAGCTCGGAGGCGGAGCCGCAATAAAGGTTATGGACCGTTCCGTAATGTGCGATGCCGATGTTCGTGCCGCAATGATTGCATCTGCAAAGAAGCATAAGATAAAATACCAGCTTGAAATAATGGCAGACGGAGGAACAGATGCCGGAGCAATCCACCTCACAAGAGCCGGTGTTAAAACAGGCGGTATTTCACTTCCGACACGATATGTTCATTCCCCGTCGGAAACAGCAAATACAGACGATTTAAATGCCTGTGTGAAGCTTTTAACATATGTTGCCGAAGAACTCAAATAAAGATTCAAATAAAGATATGACGGAGCTGCCGAATTAACTTTACGGCAGCCCCTATTATATAACCTGTTAATAACGGAGAAAGCTATGAAAAAAATAATAACCTCAATCATTGCCGCCGCAATG
>USPO01000214.1 GCA_900556575.1 uncultured Eubacteriales bacterium | reverse complement strand
CGTTAAGGCGACAGCAGTTCCGACAGAGGCACCTAAAGCTACAACTGTTCCGCAGACGGAAACAGCAGCTCCGGTAACTCCGACTCCGCATGTAGTAACACCGGCTCCGGCAGCAACACCAACACAGGCGGCAACGGCGGTTCCGGCGACTACAGTTCCGGCAGCAACAGAGCTTAGTGATGGAACAAATTCTAAAACAGTCGGTACAGGTAAAGACCAGGTTGCACCGGGTACATATACTGTTACATCAAAGGATAAGGACAAGGATGTTACTGTAAAAGTTTATAATAGTGACGGTAAGCTTGATAAGGAAATTCAGCTTACATCAAAGAAGCCAAGCCAAGTAGTGACATTAAAAGCAGGTCAGAAGATTGAGTATTCTTCGCCGATTAATTTGACAACTTACAAGTCACCGACAGCAGCACCGAGTGCAACTGCAAAAACTGCAGCAAAGGCGCCAGCGACTCCGAAAGCAACAGCTACAGCTGCTCCTAAGGATGCAAAGAAAAATCCTAAGACAGGAGATACAGCTCCGATTGCGGGTGCGTCAGCTTTGGCGATGTTTGCTTTGGGAATGATGGCATATCCGGAAATTGAAAAAAGAAGAAAGAATAACTAAAAATTAAAGCAAAAATTAAGAGAAAGGATGAGTCGGGTGAAAAACAAGCGCTTGATTATTTATATCCTTTCTCTTTTGATTTTTATTGGCTGTTTGCTGTACATTGGAGATTATTTTATTAATATCAATAAGGACAATGCGAAAATATCGCAGATACAGGATGCAGTAGACAGCAGTGAAAATCAAGAGGGAGAGGGAGAAGTGAGCTATGCTGAAAATGGCATGATAAGCAAATATTATGCACTATATCAGCAAAATAATGATTTGACAGGTTGGCTCAAAGTTGATGGAACAAATATTGATTATCCGGTAATGTATACGAATGATGGAAATGATTTTTATTTAAAGCGCGGCTTTGACAAGGAAAAAAATTCGAGCGGAATGCTGTTCATGGATTATGAATGTAGCTTTAACGATAGTGATAATATAATAATTTATGGTCACAATATGCGTTCAGGAACAATGTTTGCAGAGCTTTTAAAATATAAGGATAAGTCATTCTATGATGCAAACGGATACATTAGTCTTGACAGTTTATATAATACAGGCAGATATAAAGTTATAGGTGCATTTTATGCAAAGAAAAAGACGAATTTCACATATTATGAATTTGTTAATGCACAAAATGAACAGGAATTTAATGATTTTGTGATAAAAGTTAAAGAACTTTCGTTATATGAAACGAATGAAAAAGCCGCATATGGTCAGCAGCTTTTAACTTTGTCGACCTGTTCGTATAATTCCTCGGACGAGAGGTTTGTTGTTGTTGCGAAAAAAGTTAATTAAGTAATGGCGGCTCACGATATCAGCAGTTGTGGAATGTTATTTCGGTATAAATCTATTTATTATACTGGAATGTTTGGTACTTGAAATGTTTTCGTAATTATGCTATAATATAAAATGTATAAGTTTTGATTAAATAAGAGGAAAAGAAATGTATTACTATATAAAAGGAAAGCCGGTGCTTAAGGGAGTTAATTATATTGTTGTCGATGTTAATGGTGTCGGATATATGATATATACTTCTCAAAATAGCTTGAATTTGGTTAAGGATAAGGATGAAATAACGATGTACACAAGTTTCATAGTTCGTGAGGATGTACAGGAACTTTACGGATTTACAACAAATGAAGAAAAGAACATGTTTGAAAGCCTTATTTCAGTGTCAGGAGTTGGTCCGAAAGCAGCAATATCTATATTATCAGTTGCAACTCCGGCAGAATTTGCACGTGCAATTGTTACAGATGATGTAAAAACGATAACAAGGGCTCAGGGAATTGGTCCAAAGATTGCAAAGCGTGTTATTCTTGAGCTTAGAAGTAAGATTAAAAATGCGGATTTGGATTTGGTAACAGATGATAACAGTATGCTAATGGATATAGGAACAGGAAATGAACGAGAGGATGCTGCAAGTGCATTGATGGCTCTAGGCTACAATCGTGACGAGGCATTGAAGGCTGTCAACTCAATCGAAGGCAGCTTAAAAACAGAAGAAATAATCAAAAAGGCTTTGATTAAGCTTATGTAAGCTATATAGATGAAAGGATTTTTGTATGGGAATGTTTGATGAGGATGAGCGTATTGTTTCTGGCGGATTTATTGAGGAAGATAATGATATAGAATACGGTCTCCGTCCTAGAAAGCTGGATGAATATGTAGGTCAGGACAGGGTTAAAGCAAATCTTGAAATATATATACAGGCGGCAAAAGAAAGAAAGGAAGCACTAGACCATGTGCTGCTTTATGGTCCTCCAGGACTCGGAAAAACAACGCTTGCAGGAATAATTGCAAATGAAATGGGAGTAAATATAAGAATTACATCTGGTCCGGCTATAGAAAAGGCAGGCGACCTTGCGGCAATACTTACAAATTTATCGGAGCATGATATTTTGTTCATTGATGAGATACATCGAATGTCAAGAACGGTAGAGGAAATTTTATATCCGGCGATGGAGGATTACGCACTTGATATTATAATCGGTAAAGGACCAGCGGCAAAATCCATAAGAATAGATTTGCCTAAGTTTACGCTTATCGGTGCGACAACAAGGACAGGACTTTTAACTGCTCCGCTGAGAGACCGTTTTGGAGTGATAGGCAGGCTTGAGTTATATTCAACCGAGGATTTGCAGAAGATTGTAATAAGAAGTGCAGGACTTTTGGGAGTTGAAATGGATGAGGACGGTGCAGCAGAGATTGCTTCACGTTCAAGAGGAACACCGAGAATTGCAAATAGGTTTTTGAAAAGAGTTCGTGATTATGCACAAGTTAAGTATGACAATAAGGTGACATGGAAGATAGCAGACGAAGCACTAAGGCTTATGGAGGTTGATGAACTGGGGCTTGATACGATTGACAGGCGAATGCTTACCACTATGATAGAAAGTTTCGGAGGAGGACCGGTTGGGCTTGATACAATTGCTGCAACTATAAGTGAGGATGCAACGACAATTGAGGATGTGTATGAGCCGTATCTTTTGCAGCTTGGATTTATAGCAAGGACACCGAGAGGACGAGTTGCAACTAAGCTTGCATATGACCATTTTGGTATTCCGTATGCCGAAAAATAAGTTATATAAGGGATTTGGGAAGGAGAAAAAATTGAAGAAAAGAATAATAGCGGCAATAGCTGCATTGAGTACAATTGCAGCGGCAGCAGTAAATGCACAAGCACTTACATTAAGATATGATGGGAAGACAGTCGAGTATAGAGGCTCAATATATAAACTCTTTGTCAATAATAAAGAACTTACAAATCTGCCGCTCGAACCTATAATATTTAATGACAGAGCTTTAGTTCCGGTGAGAGAAATATTTGAAGAACTTGGTGCAGAGGTTTCATACAATGGAAGTACTCAATGTGTTGAGGTTACATATGATGATACATATGTGAGAATGTATATAAATAATAATACGGCATATATTAATGGAAAGAGAACGGCTGTTCCGGATAATGTTGTACCTAAGCTTATAACGAAGTTGGGTGGAGAAACAAAGACAATGGTTCCTGTAAGATTTATAAGTGAATCTATAGGTTTAGATGTAAAGTTTGATCCATTGAGCAATGGAATATATGTTGAGTCGGAGGATGCTTTGAATAATGCAAGCTTAACACCTGAGCCGACAGAGGAGCCAACATTTGAACCAACGGAAAAACCAACGCTTGAGCCGACAAAGGAACCGCTTCTTGAATCGACAGAAGAACCAACATCTGAGCCAGTAGATGAACCAGCAG
>USPO01000213.1 GCA_900556575.1 uncultured Eubacteriales bacterium | reverse complement strand
TTTTTAAAGTATGTGTCTGTATGGACGACATGCCTTAACGGCTCATAATGTCCCGCACCTTCGACCGGAGCCGCAATCGTTTCCTTATATGTTATACTTCCCTGTCCGAATTCAACCTCCATATCAAAGCGTTCCTTCAATATACGCTTCAATACCTCAAGCTGAACCTCTCCCATAAGCTGCAAATGAATTTCCCTAAGCTGCTCATTCCAGTATATATGCAGCTGCGGATCCTCCTCTTCAAGCTTTCTGAGTCTTGCAAGTCCTGTATGAACATTTATATCGGACGGTAAAAGAATCTGATAGGTCAACACAGGTTCAAGCATCATTCTTCCGGTGTCCGCCTCTGTTCCGAGTCCCTCGCCGGGCTTTGTTTTTGACAATCCGGCAACGGCACATATTTCTCCGGCAACTGCTTCATCTTCGGCACTGAACTTCACTCCTGAATATATTCGTATCTGATTAACCTTTTCGTTCCATTCTTCACCGGAATTTCCGCCGCTAAGCATACTCTTAACCTTAAGTGAACCTCCGGTTATCTTCATATGCGTAAGCCTTGTTCCCCGCTCGTCCTCGCTTATTTTGAATACCTTTGCTCCAAATTCTTCGCCGTATTCAATCTCCTTTGTATATTTATCTATTACTTCAATAAATTCCCGTATTCCTTCGAGTTTAAGTGCCGAACCGAAACAGCACGGATATATATTCCTTGACGCTATTGCAGAGATAAGTGTTTCATCACTTACTTCTCCGTTTTCGAGATATTCCTGCATTGCCTCCTCATAACACATTGCGGCGGCATCATAAAAAGCCTCTTTATCTTCATCGCTGAAGTTCACACATCCGTCATCGAGCCTTTCATGCAGCTGCTCCATAATCTCACTCTGCTCATGCATCGATATATCCATTTTGTTTACAAATATAAATGTAGGTATATCATATCGCCTTAACAGCTTCCACAGTGTTTCGGTATGACTCTGTACTCCGTCCGTACCGCTTATTACAAGTATAGCGTAATCCTGAACCTGCAGTGTCCTTTCCGTTTCCGCCGAAAAGTCAACGTGTCCCGGTGTATCGAGCAGTGTTATTTCCGTATCCGCTATATTCAGCTTTGCCTGTGACGAAAATATCGTAATACCTCTGTCACGCTCTATATCATTTGTATCGAGAAATGTATCGCCATGGTCTACCCTGCCGAGTTTTCTTATTTCTCCGGCAGTATACAGCATTGCCTCGGAAAGCGTTGTTTTTCCGGAGTCAACATGGGCAATTACACCTATTACCAATCTCTTCATTAACTATTAATCCTCTATTTCTTAAACTATTATTCCTTTTTTCAGCCATTTTCCCTTTATCAGACGTACAAGGAACAGTATACCTCTCACGCATAATTCAATACACATAGCTATCCAGACTCCGTACAGACCCATATGCGGCACAAGCACCGATGCAAGAGTTATCCTGACTCCCCACATACTTATTAAATTAAGTACACTCGGTCCAACAACATCTCCCGCACCTCTTAAAGCTCCGGCACAGACAATCGATGCCGCATACAGCGGTTCCGCAAATGCCTCGATTCTAAGCACCGCTGTACCGAGGGCGATTACTTCCGAATCGGGAGTCAGCATTCCGAATATATTCGGTGCAAACGCAAACATTACAATGGCTGTACATGACATTATACAGACTCCCAAAAGAACGGATATATGCGAAAAACGCTTTGCAATATCCCGTCTTTCCGCACCTATGCTTTGTCCGACAAGAGTTGTTGCCGCCGAGCTTATTCCGTAGCCCGGCATATAGCAAAAGCTTTCGGCAGTTACGGCAAGTGAATTTGCGGCTACCGCTATTGTTCCGAGCGGTGCGACAATCAAGGTTGATACAACATAGGCACTGCACATAATGGTATGCTCGATTGCGGCAGGTATCGCAAGCTTCAGCGCCGTTTTCAAACATTCCTTACGCAAATGCCAGCTGCCGCCCTTATGAAATGCAAGCTTATCCGACTTAAAGCAGGCAAACAGCAGCATCGAAACTGAAATTACCGCCTCGGCACAGGCTGTTCCCAATGCCGCTCCGCCAACTCCCATTCCGGCTCCGATTAATTTTATATCCATACCCAAAAGACAGACCGTCCTTGACGGGAATATAAATATAAAATTAAACACTACATCAAGTCCGCACAGTATTACATTTAAGATACTCGGTGTTTTCATATCTCCGCTGCACTGCAGCATACTTCCCGCCATCTGCCGTATCTGTGCAAACACGAGAACACATGAATATATCAGAAAATATTTTGATGCATCCTTTCTGAGTTCCTCTGCTCCGCCGAGCCACACCGGCAGTTTGCCGCTTATTGATATGCTTATTACCGACAGCAGCATTCCGAACAGAACCGCTATAATCAGCGATTGTCTGAAAGTATTTCTCGCTTCCTCATCACGTCCGCCGCCGATAAGCTGTGCCGTCTGTACGGAAAAACCTGTTGCGGCTGACAGGCACAGTCCGCCTATCAGCCATGTTGTTGTACTTACGAGTCCTATTGCGGCGGAGGCATGAGCGCCAAGACTGCCGACCATTGCCGCATCTATATACTGCATGGCAATCGAGCTTATTTCCGCCATTATTGCCGGAATACTAAGCCGTATTACCATTTTTATCATCTGCATTGCTGAAAGGCTGTTTTTATCGGCTTTTAAAATTCCTCTTAATTCAGTCAAGTATTTTACCTCATTCTATCGTAAAGTGTTCAGACTTATTTATCACTATTTCCGTATCTGTTTTGTACAAGGATGAAATTTCGTTTTCCGCCGTTATGTGTTTCCATTCTATACCGTCATGCGAATAATACATGGTTCTTCCCTCCGCATAATAGTACAAATCACCTATCGCATCTATATATGTCGGGTTAAAGCCCTCATATTTCTGCTCCGTAAAATTAATTCCGTCCGTACTGAGATATATTTTTCCGTCCTTTGCCTTTGCCGTATACTTTCCGTAATTCCAGCACGGCATAACGGTATCGCCGCTCATTTTCCAGTTCTTTTTATCATTGGAATACATCGGTGTTCCCGCCTTGATGTAATATCCTCCGTTTACCGGTGTGAATGCAGTCGGGTAATAGTTAAATTCATGCTTATCTACTATATTGAAGTCCTCATCGAGGAAATATACGGTTCTGAAAAAGTCACAGACAAGGTAATACGGTATTCCGTCATACATTGCCGCTTTAAGCATATATCCGTTTCCGGTATATCTAAGTTCATACTCTTTCCAGTTTCCGTATACCGTATAATAAAGCTCCTCGCTTATCGGTGTTTCTGTCCAGTTTTCCAAGTCCTTTGACAAATACAGCTTTCTGTTTTCCCATTTATAAAACTCACGTCCCGTATAGTCATAGTCCTTGACAATTTCCTGTCTGCCGGATTTATATACTTCCACCATCTGCGGAGTATCCGTTATTGTCAATGCATTTTCTATTCCGCCGGCATAGTTCGTAGTCAATACAACCTGTAAATTTATCGTCATTGTCTGCTGCGGAGGCAACTCCACGCTTGCCATCGTGTTTTTGACTCTCGCATTGTTCGCACCCTTTGACATTGCGTACGGTGTCATTAAATTGCCGTCCTTATCTCTAAGCATTACCACAATGTTTGAACCTGTATTCGGCACATAATTCAGGTATCTTATCATACCGCCGTTGTTCGTCACGTTTATTTTATAATTATATATTACACCGTAATTACCCATGCTGCAAGCCAAATCTTTATTTTCATATGCCGCATCGGGAAGAACATTATTCGGAACAAAAGTATTTTTCTGTCCCGCTCCGTCAATATACGATGAGATAAATA
>USPO01000212.1 GCA_900556575.1 uncultured Eubacteriales bacterium | reverse complement strand
ATAAAGTATATTAAAATATAATTCATTATTATATTCGTAACAAAAACCCGTTTTTGCATAGCCGCTGCAAGACGCAAAAATCCCCTGCCGCAGACTGAGTTTTTACGGCAGGGGATAATTTTATTTTACCATGTAAGTGTAATCACTTTATCTACACTTGAATCGGCTGTCTTAATTCGTGTCGTTGCCAGACCCAATGCTGTTGTATCTTCGGGATTCGGATCACCGCTTGTTGTTATAATATTTGTCAAAGTAAAATGAGAAATCTTTATTCCCGGCTTTACAAATTCCTTCTTCATAATATACTTCTCCTCCTATCTATTATTCTGCTGCTGTTGTTGATACAGCTTCACCGTCCGCTGTTACTACGATATTGCTGAGTGAATCTACTCCGCTTGCTGCGAAACCGAACACAAATTCACTGTCTCCTGTGATACCGCCGAAAGTCGCACTGCTGCCTAATCTCTTCTTTACTGAATCTGTACCAACACCTGTTGCCTGTACACCCAATTCCTTGATTGAATTGCCGTTCGGATTTAATGTTACAACATAACCTACTGCATTCTTACCATCGCTTGACTCTTCGGCTGATACCGTTACTTCATTTCCGTATGTTGCCGATGCCTCCTTAATCTCCGTTAATTCACCGTCCGCTTTCGGAACAGTAACACTTGTTCCGTTGTATGATACTAAATCAACACTGCCCGGGATTTCAATCTCCGCAACATTTACATCCTGCGTTGTAGACGCATTGTCTATAAACGCCCAACACTCATTTCTTATACTTCCTAAAGATTTAATAACAATATTCGATACTGACTCGTTTATATCGAAATTATTTTCAAAATAACTATTATGTTCATTACGTTTTGTATCATGAACTCCATCATCACCTACACGCAATGTATTTTGAACAGAAGCAATTTTTACATTGTCCGATGCATTGGTCGATGCGTAAATTGCGATGCTTGCAGGATACCAGCAGCCACTGCCAAATGTCTCTTTAACATTCTTTATATTTGCCTTTCCGTTAAAGCTCAATGTAATTGCGTTTTTATCTGTACTCTGGTTTGATACGGCTGTATTATTTTTACCGTCATACCATGTAGAATAATCCGCATTATTTCTTGGTAATGCAACTGTCAAGCTTGCACCATTTTTCTGCTCATTCGCATACTTCACAAGATTTCCTTCCCATGAAAGCTCAAATGTCGGTGTAGCCTTATCAATCATATCTTCGCCTGCTACTCTGATATATCGAGTTGTAACATCCGAACCATCTTCCGGTATATTCACCCACTTATCATTTGCATCTTTATACTGCCACGTTCCTACTGCTTCGCTTGTAAGCTTATTAAATGTATATGCCTTTCCAAGGTCCGCTTCATTACTTCCTACCGATGTATCTTTTGCAGCAAGGTTATCACCGAAATCATATATTCCCAAATATGATAAATAAAGTGCTGTCCAAGTAACTGACGGGCTACTTTCCGGATGAGTATTTTTAGAATTAGGATTAAATTCTATCGCAAGTTTTATTTCACTTGCATTAACCGGAGTTAAAAGATTACATATAAAATGATTTTCCTTACTATCAGCTCTATATTCATCCTGTGCCTTAATCCACTCACCATCATCACCTGTTCTATAATAAACCGTATAACTATCTCCGGCAAACTTATTTTCACCAATTGAATTTATATTTCCATAGCTTATCTGTGAAATATTCTTTTCACCGTTAAGTTTCATTACAAGGTCTACACCGTTATTTTCTGTCAAACCGTCTGTATTCGGTTGATTTTTCTTTTTATATTCTACGAAATCTGATGACATATTATATATATGTGCCGGATTATTATTAACCGGATTATTAAATCTGCCATTATTATATATATTATCTGTCGCAAAAGTATCTGAAATTTCACTACTCCACGGTGTTATAGTAAACAATGTATTATCGTCTGCTATTTCCTTTCCCGTTCTCGCCACATCAGCAGCATTGTATACTTCTACCTTAAGGTCAGAAACATCTTCTGATGAGGTTAATTTTAATGCGTCACCTGTATATGACTTATACTGTCCGTATGTTGAGTTTGCATTAGCTGTCGCATTGAATACCCCGTACACATGATCCTTATTAAACAGCTGATATCTGGTATCTGCCGAAATAGTCTCCTCTGTATCACCGTTTACCACACTGATACTTAAATCCTCCGGTACGTTGTCACCCTTTACTACAACACGGTTAAATGTTGTCTGCGCATTCTGCAGGTCTACTGTCTTTGAAAAACCTGCTTCTTCCGCTCCCGCAGTAACACTCAATGCCGCAAAGCTTGATAATGCCATTGTCGCAGCCGCCAGACTGCTGACTACCTTCTTGATTTTCATAGAAAAAACCTCCTTAAAATCTCTCTTTGTTATATCAAATAACTACTATAACATAATAATAACATATTTTTCTTAAAAAATCAAGTGTTTTTTAATATATTTATCATGTTTTTTTACACAATTTAATATTTTTAGCATACTATACAAAACCATACCAATATTTTTGTGCAGTATTTTCCCTGCTTGTCTTGTTTTTTTGTTTAAATAATATATCATACTGTTATAATGTGATTTGTTTTGCATTGTAAATTAAAATTCGACTATTGTTATCTGTTATTTTTATCAGTTATCGTTATTTCAACGCTCTTTGTATCTCCGCTTAATATAAGCCTTCCGTTTTCACCGTCAATTTCACCGGACGATGCTTTTTCTATACCGTTCTTCATAGCCGGCAAATTAACTATAATATCTACCAAGGCATCATCTCCGTCAAGCCTTACGGTTATCCTTTTACCGCTGTCTGCCACAATTCTAAGCGAATTTATTTTTCTTCCGTTATTAATATTTATATTTCTCCATATCATCGGTACACCCGAAAACATCCACTCATCAGTAACTCCTCTGCCTATTATCACATCTCCGTTTGTTTTTACTGATACAAATGCTTCAAGCAAGCCTTGTCTCAGAAATCCGAGTCCCCATGTTTCGTAATCGATTGCCGCCGCCGTCCAGTCATTCGCTGTCTGTCCCATATCAAAGCTTTCCGTCCATTGATACGGTGCCGTCTGATTATCTATAAGCCACTCATACGCAGGTATAACTCTTGTTCTGTACTTTTCACTGTACAAAAGCGGTACGCTCTGACCTACATTATATACTGTCCCGTATTCATGTCCCCACCATGCACCCCAGCTATTTTCGGGAATATCCGCACATTTCTCCTTAAGCTCAATTGCATAATCGACAGAGCGTTCAAGCTGCTTTTCCCATGTTCCGCCGAGTTCAAAACCTCTTAAAAATGCATCCCAAGGGAATGTACTCATCATAAATGTACTGCCGAGCCAGTTTCCGTCATACCTCGGATTTCCATTTATGTGACGCTGCCAAAAGCCCGAATCATCATTCATTGCACACATATACCAGTCCGCATTTCTTCTTTCCATTGTTTCGTCAAGCATTGTATTAAGTGCCGAATTGAGAGTTTCAAGCTTTTCTTCCGCCCATTTTTCTTCATTGTACCACCCCCATTCCCTGCACAGGTACTTGTATGCACAGAGTCCGTGAAGAGCCGTAAAGTTATCAACAACAAGATAATCATACGGCATATTATCCAGGCTTTCCGATTTATCCATCAAGCCGTCCGGACCCGTCATATATTTTTCTATCGTTTTCGCCGCCTTCATCACCTCATATTTTACTTTTTCGCTGAAATACTTTACTCTTTCCATGTCACCCGCAGCCTGCCATAATGCCGCATACGGTATTATGAATTTAGGAATTGCATCAAGATTTCCGCCATGCTCTATATAAAGCTTTTGA
>USPO01000211.1 GCA_900556575.1 uncultured Eubacteriales bacterium | reverse complement strand
TAGTCGCCAAACTCGGTGGCATAATCCTCCTCGGTGGCGGGAACAACGCAGTCGCCAAGGATTCGCTTTGTCTCGGCGATTTTTATGAGCCTTTTTGTGCTTGTAATAGAAGCGGTAGCAATCGCATTTTGTACCTATCATTGGTTTGAAAACGGAAATGGCTTTTTTAGTGAACTGTGCAAATATTTCGGGTATTCATTTTTGTTGATGTTACCCTGTGTGATTTTGTCGCTTCTTATTTCGGAAGCCTGCAAAAATATGTGGGTGTCGCTTGGTATCGGTGTCGTCTGCGTGTTTACCGCAACAATGTTGCCGACAACCAACTTTGCCCTTTCGCTTTTTCCATTTGCAATGCCTTTTCAGTTATTTGCAGGTGCGGATATATCGCAGTCCATGCACTATATCTATGCGGTAGTCGCAGAGCTTGTAATTTTTGTCTTGGCAGAGCTTCTATTTATAAAAGTGAGGAGGTCGTTTGAATGAGCTTTTTATCGCTTGTCGGCGTGGAATTCAAGAAAATTAAACGCTCAAAGATACTACTGATTTTCCTTGTTGCAGCTGTTATCTTATGGATACCATCCATTTTGAATGCCCATATGAATTTCGATATGCAGGCAGAGGGGATCTCGCCAGAAAATAATTTCTTTATTCAGGGCTTTATGGGGATGTCATGGTTTATGTTCCCTGCAAGTATGGTGGTCGGAACAGTTCTTTTAAGCCAAACAGAAAGAGCAAACAAGGGAATTTTGAAAATGCTTGCCTTGCCGATCGGCACAGCGAAGCTCTGTATGGCAAAGTTCGTCGTTCTGATTGCGTTGGCAGCAACGCAAATTTTTATGATGACGGGTATGTATTATATTAGTGCAGCTATTTGTTCAGGAACTCAGGATTACAACTTCATTCTGTCTCCGTTATTTGTTGCAAAGGAAATTGGTTTCCTCTTTTTGTCTGCCATACCGATGATTGCGTTTTTTTGGATGTTATCAGTATGTATTCAAACTCCGATATTCTCTGTTGGTATTGGGTTGGCATCCATTGTGCCGTCTGTATTGGTGATTAACACAAAGGTGTGGTTTGCTTATCCGATGTCGTATCAGTTTTTTGTTATCACATCGGAATATGGAAAACTTGCAACAAATCTTGACACAGCGCAGGTTGAGCTAATACCGTGGATACCTGTTGCTATTGTTATTACAATTTTATGTTTGGGCATTTCCTGCCTTCGTTTCGGGCAGGCTGAAAGGAGATAATTACTATGAAAAACAAAATTTTAACCGCTGTAAGCACCATTATGCTTTTTGTCCCGTGGACTATTTTACCGCTCAGAACTTTTGACTGGGCATTAGAATCCCCTGTCGCTGAAATTATGATTGCCTGCTACGCTGCGTTTATGATTTTCAGTGGAGTGTTTACCATTATTTCATATGTCAAGGCAAAGGCTCAAAACAATTTGATGAAAGTTTGTTTAATTGTAAACAGTCTTTATGCCGTTGCCGGCATCGTATTCTTGGGAATGATGATCAATACGCATTTTATGTGAGGTAATCGTTATGAAGAAAATTAAAATCGTCGTTTCTGCATTTTTAATCATAAGTATTCTTAGCTGCCTTTCGGGGTGTGGTTCTAATCACGATAAAGGCAGTTTGAAAGATAATCTTATTGACGGTTGGGATAATTGGATTCAATCTTTCAGCAAACACGCATTGACAAAAGAAAAAGATTTGCAGGGCGAGAAAGATGAGGGTATTGACGCCTATACCGGTACTTATGTAGCTACCTATAACGGATTTAACGGAAAAGAGTTCATTTTCGGTGGAACTGCTTTGAATCGTGAAAACGGCAACCATCTACAAGTAACCTACAAACTTACAATAGAGGATGGGACTGCGGAACTGAATTGGATTGCGGGTAGTGATGAATATTCGGTTGCGAATGCCAATTCAGAAGATACGAAAGAGTACACCATTTCATCCGGCGATAATTATATTATTCTCAAAGGTGAAAATTTCAGCGGAAGCCTTGAACTGACGGTCAAAGATGCGGAAAACTAAGAAGTATAGAAAATTGGTAGTATATGCCGTAATGGGTATCGGCAGTATCCTTATAGGGATATTACTGATACCCACAGGCATTTTTGTAATATTTATTTATTGTATTTACAGAATTATGGATCGGATTGTTAGTTTGTGTGACAAATGCGAAAATCTGTAATCCAGTAGAAAGTGAGGCACTATTTTGAAAAAGATTTTACTTGTGGATGATGACGAAACATTCAGATATGTTTTAGCGGAATTATTGAGAAAGGAATTTGAAGTTATTGAATCATCCGGCGTTAACAACGCATTAAAAAAGCTGGAAGAGGCTTCTGTTGACTTGATTTGTTCTGATTATAATATGCGAGACGGAACAGGATTAGATTTACTACACGCCTGCAAGGAAAAGCATATTTCTGTTCCATTTATACTTATGTCCGCTGATGACGGCAATCATCTTTCAAGAAAAGCTGATTTGTACGGTATAACTTTTTGCGAAAAAACGGATTATGATTTTCTTGATAAAGTCAGAGCTATGATATAGAAAGGAAGAGGAATGAGTTGTTTAGGAAACATAATATGGTTTTTATGCTGTGGTTTATGGCAAGGTCTTTCTTGGAGCATTGCGGGTATATTGTGGAGCATTACAATTATCGGAATTCCAATCGGTCGTCAATGTTTCAAATTTGCCGCCCTTGCATTTTTTCCATTTGGGAAAGAAATCAAATATGGCGGAAGTCCTATATCTGTGATCGCCAATGTGTTTTGGATAATTTTAAGTGGTATTCCTTTGGCATTATCCTCTTTCCTCAATGGACTGCTGTTGTGTTGTACGATTATCGGTATCCCTTTCGGTCGCCAATGCTTTAAGTTTGCGAAACTGGCTTTAGCACCGTTTGGCGCAACAATTGCTTGAACTGTCTTTAAGGCAAGGAAGTAAAGAATGAATTATTCAGAATGGACTTTCAATGAAAATAGTCCGATTTACATACAATTATGTCATAAACTCAGGTATAGCATTCTCGGCGGTAAGTTATTGCCCGGAGAGACTATTCCATCTGTTCGCAATATGGCGACTATGTTACACCTCAATGTTAATACCGTTGCAAAAACATATAGACTGATAAATCAAGATGATTTGATTTTTACACAAGGGAAAAGAAATTATTGTGTCACATTAGATAGCACTCTCATCCAAAAGAAACGCATTCAAGAGATAGAGCGTCTTTGCCATAATTATATAAGCGTAATGGCAGAATTAGGATTTTCCAAAAAGGAGATTCTATCTTTTATTCAGGAATACAGTCGCAGTGAAAACTAATATAACACTGCTTTTACATAGAGGAAAAGCAGCCTTGCGGCTACTTTTCGGGTGCAGTATCAATTAAGGCTTTAGCAGTTGCTTTGACGACTTCCAATGACCGTTCATCGCAAGCTGAAAGCATACGGAGGAGATTTTCTACCTCGGAATCTTTGGACGGCTTCTCAGGGTAGAAAATCGAATCCGCAGAAATGTTCAATTCCCGGACGAGCTTATGTAGGACATCGAAACTCGGCTTCTTGCCTTCGTTCTCGATTCGATATAGGTATCGCTCAGTAATATTTGCTTTATCGGCTAACGCTTCTATGGTAATTCCGGCGTTTTCACGAGCTGCCTTAATGATACAACCAAGCGTTTCAGGTTTGTTATGCACTTACAGTCCACCTCCATATATAATTATACTGATTTATGTCATCTTTATAATGGCACACCAATTCAATTATAAGTGGACTGTCAGTTCTCAAATGACTGAACTATATAAAAATGAACCCTGCCAAATAAAAAAAAACGAGGTTTTGACAGGGCGATTTAATATGCCT
>USPO01000210.1 GCA_900556575.1 uncultured Eubacteriales bacterium | reverse complement strand
CCGTCATGCTGTTGCCGCGGTATCCGGACAGGTGCCGGAAACTCTGCATAATATCCGAACAATACATGCTCTTGGACTGGAGAACTATATGGAGCAGCGCTATGATAAAAGTATTGAAGATAGTTATGCGGCTGTGGAGAAAACAAACTTTTATGATGCGATTTATTCACCTGTTGTATTTGTACTTAATGCTGTAGTAGTTGGTATTGTAATGCTGCTCTCTGCCTCCGGTAAAGCGGAAATTCTTGCATTGTTCGGAATGTCAGTCGGTACATCGGTCGCAGTCATCAACTATATATCAAAAATTTTCTCTCCGATTGAAAGTCTCGGTATGGAGATACAAACCATTCAGTCGGCAATGGCAGGAGTTAAACGAATTGATGCATTTCTCAGTCAGGCAGAGCGTGAAATTCCGCCGGAAAGAAAAGATGCTGCACGGGGTGATGTTGTACTTTCAAATGTAACCTTTGGATATAGAATGTAACCTTTGGATATAGCGAAAAGAATGTATTGAAGGATTTTTCTATGACAGTAAAGGAAGGAGAACAGGTTACTCTTGTCGGAAGAACCGGAGCCGGAAAGAGTACTGTGTTCAAACTTCTGCTCGGACTTTACAAGCCTGAAACCGGAAAAATTACTGTCGGAGGTGTTAATGTTTCTGACATTACTGACCATGAAAGACGTTCTTGTATAGGTTGTGTGGAACAGCATTTTTCGTGTGTGCCGGGAACGGTGCTGGAGCAAATCACGCTGGGTGATAATCGGATTACAAAGGAGATGGCACAAAATGCTGCAAAGCTTGCCGGAATTGACAGTACGATTTTATCCTTTGAAGATGGCTATGAGACATTATGCACCGATGGAATGTTTTCACAAGGTGAGTGGCAGCTGCTATCAATTGCGCGTGCCACTGCGGCAAATCCGGCTGTACTGCTCCTGGATGAAATAACCGCAAATCTTGATGCAGAAACAGAAGAACGAGTATTGAAAGCACTTCACAGAGCGTCAAAGGGACGTACGGTGCTTTCAATTTCTCACCGTATCTATGAAAACCTTGGCGGAAGAAAGGTAGAAATTAAGGCCTAAAATGTATGGATAATTGAATTTACGGTTTGGATTTGTGACATTTTTGTTTGCAAAAATGAAATATTGAGTAAAAAATGTGTGGGGACTGCCGCAAAAGAATTTACCGGCAGTCCCTTGTCAGTTACTGATTATCGATTAATAAATCTAAGCATGAAATATAGTCCCCAGTCCTGATCATTTGCATATAAGTCATAATATCCGGCTCTTGTGCCGTTTACAGAGACGGGATAAACGTACGCACATGAGGCACTGCCGTCAGCATGAATTAAGCTTAATACGGAGCGGTAAGACTTTTCCGCACGCTCTCTGTATTCGGCAGAATTTGTTATTGCGGCAAAGTCACGATATGCCGTTCCGGTTAATGCACTCCAGTAGTGAGGAAAGGTATCACCGTAAAGACGGTATTTTCCGAACCAGTATCCGTCCCAATGTCTGATTGCGGTTTCATATAAATGATAATCGGGCTGTAAGCCGTTAAACATTTCAAGAACGTTCAGCTGTTCCCTTCCGGCTGTAAGATATTTTTCTTCTTTTGTTACAATATAGGTCTGAAGCAGAATGTTCGCTGCAGGTGCGGCAATGCTCTGTTCGTAATTGACCTCATGAGCCGGATAATTAAGACCTGTTTCAGCTATGAAATCTGCGTGCTTTTTAAACCATGATTTGATGTTTTGTTCCATATCGCTAAGTCCGGCAAGCTTCAGCAGATTGGTAAGTTCAACAATAGGTACTTCAATTGCATAGAAGTGTTCTCCGCCCTGTTCATAGAATGAAAGCATGATTTTATATGCTGTTTCAAGCATTGATTTGTCTTTGAAAAGCTTATAAAGTTCAACATAGAAGGTGCTGACCCATGGGCAGTTGTATAATCTATTGTAGGAATTATCATAGTTATAGTCATTGAATACTTCGCCCGTTTCTTTATTGACAAGATTTCCTTCAACGTACTTTATGTACTTTTTAAGGCTTGCGAGAAGAATTTCGTCATCGTGAGTCTGTAAATATTTTGCCATGAGTATGCCCATACATATACGCTCACGTCCGCCGTTGTAATCATAGGTACGGCTGTAATATTGATGTTTCTCTTCGTTGTCATATATGAGATATGCACCGTCGAGTCTGCTGTTTGGATTTTGGTATTGCTGTTTTTCCGCAATGAAGTGACAGCGTCTTTTTGCAAATTCGTCAAGCGGCGGTAAAACCAATATATTGCAGTGAGTTTTTATTCCGTCAACGTTGATTGAGTATGATTGCTCGCCGAAATTTTCGGCTTTCTCCGATATTAATATTTTTCCGTCTTTGATTTCAAATTCGGAAGTATTGCCGTTCTTTGAAATCGATACATCCGAAAATTCAAAGTTCGGGGTGATTTTTATATTTATCTTTTCGCCGTCAAATACAACGTAGTTTTCGGCGGAAACGGATATGAAATTTTTGTTGTACACCGAAAGCTTTTGATAAAAGTCATGTTTTCCCTCATGCCAAAACAGTGTCCATGAAACGGTGAAGCTTTCTCCGGGAGCGAGTGAAACCGGAGACGGATGCAAAATGAAATCCCCCCGGTCATTGCTCATGTATTTGGTGTCACGTTCGATGCTGTAACCGCCGAGACTTCCTTCTGTAAGAACAAGTCCGAGGTGCGGAGCTTCTCCGTTCATTCTCAGACACATAACATAGGATATATTGTCACCGCACCATATATGTGTGTGGCATCGGGAAGTCATACATTCCTTAGAACCGGAAATGTAGTCATCATTGAACGGTGTATATATGGAAATATCCTTTAATGATGTGAAAATATCCTTATCGGTACTGTTGATAAAGGTATATTTTTCAATAACAGTATCGTCCTTTGTATCTGATTGTGTAATAACGGAAATGCCTTTCGGGGCTTTAACGGTACCCCAGGGAGTAACTCCGTCAATCCAATTCATTCTGTAACGGTCGTTAGCATTAATTAATTCTTTCATAGCAAAATCTCCTCTAATTGCCAAAGCTCCACATCTTGGTTTCACGGCTGTGCTTTCTGAAAGCGTTAGGTGTGCCACCCTTGAATTTCCTGAATGCACGGTTAAAATATTGGCTGTTTTTGTAGCCGCACAGTCCGTAAATTTCATGTATCGGTGTGTCGGTTTCGGTCAGAAGCCAGCACGCACGCTGAATACGCAGAGCGTTTATATAGTGAGTTATTGTAATGCCGGTATGCTGCCTGAACACACGGCATAAATGACTTTTTGTAATTTTAAAATGTTCGGCAAGCTCATCAAGTCCGGAAATGTGCAGATAGTTTTTCTGTATGTAACCGCCAAGCGTAGATAAATCCGATTCAAAGCAAAGTTTTGCGTCCGGAGTACTCTGCGGAATGAAAGAATACAGAATATCTGCTATTTTGAGCATTGAATCAAGCTGTACGGAACTGTTATTTTCCGCAAGTACGGATAGATTATATATTGCCGAAACGGCATTTGCACCGATGGATATAACGGGGCAGCGAAAACATTCCGAAATCCTGTTATACTGCTGTTCGGATATCCGGCTTTTTAAGTATGCATCGGAAAATTCTATACATACTCCCAGAAAAGCAGGCTCGCCGAAACTTCTGTGCGGGACATTAGGGGGAATCATAAATGCGTCGCCCTCATCGACGCAATACAGAACATTTTTCATATACATATATCGTTCGCCTTTCAGAACAATATATATTTCATAAGCCTCATGCGATTCGTATATGGGAGTCATATTTCCCGATGATTTGTCTTCAACCCAAAAACAAATATTATCGGCGGTATTGGTGCGTAATATTTCCATGATTATGACCACC
>USPO01000209.1 GCA_900556575.1 uncultured Eubacteriales bacterium | reverse complement strand
TGATTTCTATACATACCGCTGTCAGTGTACATAAGTGTATCTAATTCCCTCTCGGCATGATAAGCGGTTGTACCGACTCTTATACCTCCAAGGCTCTGAGGGTATTTTTCTACCTCTATTGAAAATTCATTATTCACTTCATAAAGCATTTTATCCTCTAAACAGCATTTTATATTTAGGTTTGGATTAAATATAACCACATCAACCGGGAGTCTTGACAAGTACCTGCAGAATAACGATTCATTATTATTTTTACATCCACCCATATAAAAGAAACAACCAATTTCAGGATACTCCCAATTTTTGAACAAATCGTTTTCAAATCTCTTCAGCCAACAAATAATATATACTGCTTTATTTGTAAGGCGATTTAGGTTGTTCTCTTCCCTTTTACTCTCCTCAAGCAATATATCTACAAATGCCTTACTCATTATCTGCTGTAATTCCCGGCTTGCACTATACTTAATATTCGTTGATAAATCAATTATCATTTGATTAATATTATCGTATTTTTTTCTATGAATGGTATTTATTTCTTCTACACTGGGGGGATCTATTAAATTATCTGCTATAACCACATTTCTTCCGCTGCTTATAAGTTCCTGTTGAAGCTGATATAACTCAAACTCATTTTCATATGTAAGTTTATCCTCAACTCCGTTTATACGAAAGAAGCAATTATAATAGAATTTCGTATCCTCTCCTCTTGTCAATGGTGCTTTTTTTATATCATCAAATGGCTTGCCGGATATCCATGCATTTGTACAATTAAAAACATTCGGCCGTTTACCGTATAAACGCTCATTATTTAATTGTTCCTGCATATCCATTCTTAGTTTTTTTAAACTAAATTCTGAAGGAAACGCTGTCATCTCTGCAATGCTTAATACCTTTGATTTTAGCGATTTAGGGTCAAGCTTTAAATATTCTTCATCACCGCTATACTGCAGCAAGACAATGTCACATCCTGCAAGTGATAACACATTCATAAGCAGTAAACCATAACTGCTCAGCTTGCCTTCATATAATATTTTAGGTAATTTTTGTTCACCTAAGTGATTTACTATACGTTCAAATTTGTAATATAGCCAGCACATAAATTTTATATATGCATTTTTTAGCATATTATCATTTTTTCCGGCTCTCCTTAAATCATCCAAAGTATCATATATTGCTGCAGCAACATTTTTTCTTTGCAATCCATTCATTCTAGGAAGCCATTTTTTTAAACTGCTTTCAATAAACCCCATACTCATTTGAAAACTCATGCCCATAATTTCATTATAAAAAGCAAGGTTATCATTGCTGGGATTTGGCAGTCCGCCTTCTATTACAACACCGTTCAAGCGAGCAGCATCATAGTACTTAAGAATAAAATCATTTATTTGCTGATTATATCCGATTATTCGATAGAAATAAACTCCCTTTATTTTTCTTTTGTTCAAATCAACGAAATAATCATTTAATTTTTCGATTTCCGTACATTCTAACATTTTAATTTACATCCTTCGTTAAATTAATATTTACCTATTTTATTCTTCGCCATTTTAAATCCCCATCCGGAACCAACTGCTCCGCCAAGAATATGAGTCAAATTCGAAACATTGTCATTTACAAATATTGCATCATAAATCTGACCGCCAATGTAAATCACAGCTACCAACATAAAGGTCATTGGAATTTCGCCTTCTTCTTTTATACTTGTAAATGATGAAAGAAGTATAAAAGCAAAGACCACTCCGCTTGCCCCTAATAGTCTAACGTGAGGGAAGAATATGAAATTTACAATTCCGGTTACTATTGCAGTAAGAAGTATTACCATAGCAATATTAAAAGAACCGTATTTTTCTTCTAACATTGGTCCTACTACAAGCAGCAATGTCATATTTCCTATAAAATGTGACCACCCAGCATGACCAAATATATGTCCGATAAATCTTATATATGTAAAAGGACTTATCAAAGATGAACGGTAGACACTAAACAAAAGCCTAGTAGTAAAGTCATTCGTTAGTTTTCCTAATATTAAAGAAATAAGACATATAATAGTAAATCCAAGCACCACAGGGGAATTAAACGATATTTTAAATCGTTTCCTTATGCTGTTCATATCCATCCCTCCACTATGTTTTTATTTCGCTTTGTGCATTATTGCTTTTCTAATCATATCTATTGGAATAACCATGAATGCAAATATTATGCATATGAGCCATGATTTAACACTTAATGCTTCAACACTCAATACTTCACCTCCGAATGTAACAAATACAAACTGAAGGATAAAGATTGAAAGCATAACAAGAAGGAAGTTTTTATTTCTGCCTATATTCTCGAATACGTTTATATGCTCTGTTCTTGCATTAAATCCATTAAATGTAATAGCCATCATGAATGTTGCAAACAAGGCTGAACGCAGATATGTGTTATCTACATCTCCGAATAAATTCTTTATCGGAGCTATAAACAGAATTCCCAAGCATATAAATGTAATATATGCCGAACTTATAAGCACCTCTATCATCATTTCCTTGCTTATAATGCTTGCCTTACGAGGTATAGGCTTATCCTTCATATATTCCTTTAATGCCGGTTCACTTCCGAATGCTATAGCTGCCAATGTATCCATTGCAAGATTTACCATCAATAGCTGTATTACAGTTAATACAACATTTTGACCAAACAACGGTCCCAAGAAACATGTCAATACAGCTACTACATTTACTGTGAGCTGGAATATTAAGAATTTTCTTATGCTCTTGTACATTGTACGTCCATAAAGAATTGCCTTTTCAATTGACGAGAAGTTATCATCCATAATTGTAATATCTCCTGCCTCTTTCGCAACCTCTGTTCCGCTGCCCATCGCAAAGCCTACATCAGCTTTCTTTAATGCCGGAGAATCGTTTACTCCATCGCCTGTCATACCTACTACATAATCAAGCTCCTGTGCTATTCTTACTAATCGACTCTTATCTGTCGGTAATGCTCGTGATACAACTCTTAGTTTCGGCAAAATCTTCTTGAGTTCTTCATCACTCTTTTCAGCCATTTCCTTAGATGTAATAGCAACGTCATCATCATTTTTGAATAAGCCGGCTTCCTTAGCAATTGCAACAGCTGTTTCCTTTCTGTCACCGGTTACCATTACAACCTGAATACCCGCATTCTGAACCTCTCTTATAGCGTCTACGGCCTCTTTGCGGACATTATCTCTGATACTAACAACACATACTAAGGTTAGACTGCCTTCATCGGACTCTCCGTCTGTTTTGGCTACAGCTAAAAGACGCATTGAACGGCCTGCCTGTGTATCTATATAGCTTGTGAGGTAATTTTTTTCTTCAAGCTTTTTAACTTCACCGTTTTCGTCTATATAATGAGTACATCTTTCTATAATGCTTTCAGGAGCACCCTTGACATATGTAATACTCTGACCGTTTTTGAGAAGTGTAACACTTGATGATTTCTTGTTAGAGTCAAATGGATTAAAGTTCTTTACCTCTTCCTTTGATAATGCATCCGCTGCTTTTGAATCAACCAGGAATGACATAAGTGCACGGTCTGTACTGTTTCCGCCGATAATCTTTCCATCTGAGGCAACAGCACTGTTGTTTACTCCTATTCCCATTAAAACATCTGCTGCTAATCCCTTTGATACATCTGAAAGCTTTGAAAACTTTGTAACATTTCCCGTTACCATCTCTACAACTGATAATCTGCCTTCTGTTATTGTACCTGTCTTATCACTAAATAAAATGCTGAGGCTTCCTGCGGTTTCAAGACCGTTTATCTTTCTTACCAATACGTTATCCTTTGCCATCTTAAGACTCTGGAAAGACATAAGTATCGAGGTAAGCATCGGAAGTCCCTCAGGAACAGCACAGACGATTATAGTAACAGCTACTGTA
>USPO01000208.1 GCA_900556575.1 uncultured Eubacteriales bacterium | reverse complement strand
TAAAAGTACTAAATATCAGCAAAGGGGCTTACAGCAAAATACTTTCTGCCGCCATGCCCCATTCTATGCTATTTATTATGATTCCGATATTTCCTTACCCATGAACTTAGCAACTGAATATACATCCTTGTCACCGCGTCCCGATAAGCAAACAATCAATATCTGATCCTTACCCATTGTAGGGGCAATTTTTCTTGCAAGTGCTATCGCATGTGCTGACTCAATCGCCGGAATAATTCCCTCAAGCTTTGAAAGATATACAAATGCATCTACTGCTTCTTGGTCCGTAATAGGCAAATACTCTGCTCTGCCCGTACTGTGAAGCATTGCATGCTCAGGTCCTATTCCCGGATAGTCAAGTCCGGCACTGATTGAATATACAGGCTTAATATTTCCCCCCTCGTCCTGAAGAAACAATGACTTCATTCCATGGAGTACACCCAGCGTACCTCTTGCAATCGATGCTGCTGTTCTCTCTGTTTCAACACCGTCACCGGCTGCCGCCGCACCATACAGTTTTACTGACGGCTCGTCTATGAAATCGGCAAACATACCTATCGCATTGCTTCCGCCGCCTACGCACGCCATTACGGCATCCGGAAGCTTACCCTCCATTTCAAGGCACTGCTGTTTAGCCTCTATACTTATTACACTCTGAAAATACTTAACAATTTCCGGATACGGATGCGGACCTACCGCACTTCCCAATACGTAAAATGCCTCATCTGCATTTGCAGTCCACTGTCTCATAGCCTCATTTGTCGCATCCTTAAGCACTCCGCTTCCCGATGTGACCGGATGAACCTTTGCACCCAAAAGTTCCATTCTGAACACATTGAGCGACTGTCTCTGCGTATCCTCTATACCCATATAAACGTCACATTCAAGACCCAATACCGCCGCAAATGTTGCGGTTGCAACACCATGCTGTCCGGCTCCGGTTTCCGCAATTACCTTCTTTTTGCCCATGCGCTTTGCAAGCAGACACTGACCTATAACATTATTGATCTTATGCGCTCCGGTATGATTCAAATCCTCACGCTTTAAATATACCTTCGCACCGCCCAAATCATTTGTCATTTTTTCAGCATAATACAGTAAAGAAGGTCTTCCTGTATAATTCTTATGATAAAAATTCAGTTCCTTCTGAAATTCTTCATCGTTCTTATACTTATTAAATGCATTCTCTAATTCAATCAATGCACTCATAAGAGTTTCAGATGCATACTGACCTCCGAACTCTCCGTATCTTCCTTTTTGTGACATAACTATTCAATCCTTTCTTATCTCATCTCGTCTCATCTAAACTCAGCTAAACTCAACTAAAGATATTATAACATAGTGAACGCCAAAAGTCAAATTATTTATGAATTTTTTTCTGATAATATTCACTTTTTTGATAGATTTCGATTTTTTTAACATTTTGTAAAGGAACTGTAACGTCATTTTTACAAAAAAGGCTTGCAAAATGTGACGAATTATATTAAAATATATATGTATTAATTTAAATTCATATTTTTCATAGGAGGAAAAATGGAAAAATTATTCAAACTAAAAGAACACAACACTACTGTCAAGACTGAAATCCTTGCCGGACTTACAACATTCCTTGCAATGGCTTACATTCTCGCAGTAAATCCTACCATGCTAACGGGAGTAGGCTCTACACCGACAGGCATGGCAGCAGGTCCTATTTTTACTGCCACAGCTATTTCAGCTGCAATCGGCTGTTTCATGATGGGATTTGGAGCAAACTACCCGATTGCTCTTGCTTCAGGCATGGGATTAAATGCATACTTTGCATCGGTTTGTGCTACAATCGGCGGTCAGGACCCATGGAAGGTTGCATTAACGGCTATTTTAGTTGAAGGTATTATATTTATGATTCTTTCTCTCTTTAAGTTCAGAGAAACCCTCGTAAATAAAATACCGGCTAACTTAAAGTTTGGTATCTCAGCAGGTATCGGCTTATTCATTGCCGCAATTGGTCTCAAGGGAGCAGGCGTAATGACAGCTGAAGGTTCACTCGGACTCGGCGCAGTTGGTTCACCGGAGGTTGCGTTATGTTTAATCGGACTTCTCATAATCGGTGTTTTATACCATTTCAAAGTTCCTGGTGCTATCCTCTGGGGCATTATTGCCACATGGATTTTAGGTATTATCGCACAGCTTATCGGCTGGTATCAGGTAGATCCGGATAATGGTGTATATTCACTTATTCCGAATTTCAGCAATGGTTTAAACATTGCCGCACCGTATATGTTCCAGTTCAACCTTGACTATGCAATTCACAATTTGCCGAATTTCATAGCAATTGTATTTGCATTCCTCTTCGTTGACCTTTTCGATACAGTAGGAACAGTAATAGGTGTTGCAGAAAAGGGCAACCTTTTAAACAAAGACGGCTCTCTTCCAAAAGCAGGACAGGCTCTCATGGCAGATGCTGTCGCAACAGTTGCCGGTGCATGCCTCGGTACATCAACCGTAACAAGCTATGTTGAATCAAGTGCAGGTGTTGCACAGGGCGGAAGAACAGGACTCACAGCTGTAACAGCCGGTGTAATGTTTATAATCGCTATTCTCTTAGCACCTATCTTCACAGCTATCCCGTCATTCGCAACCGCTCCGGGACTTATCTTCGTAGGTCTCCTTATGGTATCTTCAGTAAAGAAGATGACATTTGAGGGTGATATGGCTGACGCATTAAGCGGATACATTGCATTAATTATGATGCCGTTTACAAACTCAATTGCTAACGGTATCATGTTCGGTATTCTCTTCTGGGTAATCTTAAAAATCTGCACAGGCAAGATTAAGGATATTCATCCGGTAATGTGGGTATCATGTGCATTATTCGTAATAAGAATTATTTCACTTATTTGACAAATTAAATTAATACATATAAACAGGGAAGTCTAAATTTCGACTTCCCTGTTTTATTATAGCTCTCACTAAACTTCTGAAATAGAATAAACCGCATTAGTGTCTAAGAGTATCTATGCTTAGGTTGTATTACAAGTCATTTAATTTCGCTGCATTTTTACTTATTATTTAAATAGTCTCATTATATCATTAAACGATACAAAAATTATCAATGCAAATAAAAGCAGCATTCCTATTGCATGAACCATACCTTCCTTTTCCGGAGGAATTGGCTTTCTTCTTATAAGCTCAATTATCATAAAGAATAATCGTCCTCCGTCAAGAGCCGGTATAGGCAGAAGATTAAATACACCAAGATTAATTGTCAAAAGCGCTACGAGATTTAATATATTAAGTCCCGCTCCCTGTCCTGATTTAACCTCATTGTTTACCTCCTGAACTATTCCGACAGGCCCGGACATTTGGTCCACTCCTACCTTTCCGGTAATCATCTGCCACAGTGAGTTATAAACAAGCTTTACAACAAATTTTGTTTCATCCCACGCTATTCTCCATACATTAGCAAATGTTACATCTTCCTGCTGAGGTCGGAAGCCTATCAAATATCTTGTAGTTGTCTGACTTTTTCCTACCAAATCATCATTCTTCGGAATTTTATCGCTGTAATCATAATGAGTTACTTTGTCATTTCCGTTTATCGATTCTGCTATATCAATGCCATTTTCGGTATAGCTTTCCACGATAACATCCTCGGTCGGCTTTGCCTTAAAGCTTTTTTTCTCACCATTACGTTTTACCGTAATTTCCATTTCTTCATCTTTTTTAAAATCCTGACTGTAAAGTGTAATGTCATTATAAAAACTTACCTTATGACCGTTTATCCCTACTATTTTATCTCCAGGCATTATTCCGGCATCCTCAATATAGCTATGCTCCACTACATCCGATACAACATTTGTGCTTATCGGTGAAACCATAGGTACTATAATTAAGAACAAAACAAATCCGAGCAAAATATTAGTTAAACCACCGGCGACAACAACCAGCAT
>USPO01000207.1 GCA_900556575.1 uncultured Eubacteriales bacterium | reverse complement strand
AATTTCTTTTATTTCCTTTTTAGGCTTTTTCAAAATTTCAAGCGGCAATGCAATATTTTCACGAACCGTTCTCCATTCATACAATACCGGACTTTGGAATACCATTCCGTATTTATGCTTTTTTCTTGCCTCTTCGGCACTAAGTCCGCCTACATTGACTTCGCCCGATGTCGGCTTTATCAAATCCGCTATAATTCTCAAAAGTGTTGTCTTTCCGCATCCCGATGAACCGAGCAGCGATATAAACTCACCCTTATGTATATCAAGATTTATATTATTTAAAATTACCTTTTCGTTTCCGTCATTATCCGTATAGCTCATATTAACATTTCTGAGCTGAATTTCAACATCGTTCATTATTACACTACCTCTTTCTTCGTTTAATCATTTGAAGCATACAGCCCCAAACGGTTATGAGGCTGTTACAGACTCTTTACATATTCTCTGAATTCATCTAAAATTTCTTCGTTTGTCTTATCATGGTTATCCATTGCAAGACCGTAAATTTCCGGAACCTTCATTTTACGAGCTTTAAATTCTTTTAAAAGTTCCTCTATAAATACACCGGGCTTATCAACAAGCTCTCTCGGTATTTCCTTCGGGCGTCCGCCCCAGTCCGGACAGTAGCTTGAGCAGGTTATTCCGCAGGATGGAGAACCATCACAGGTAAGTATAGCTGAAACCTTATACCTAACCTTGCGGTAATTCTCTATATAATCAACTACCTGTTTGCACAGCTCACGGCAATGTTTTCTGTATCCCACATTATCATATAAGTTACGGCTGTTCCACCAGCGCTGATTTCCCATATACAGCGTTTCCGGACACGGCATTTGCATAATACCAAAATCGTTCTCATCAATAATTTTTACAACTTCTGAAAACATTCCCGGATATCTCGCCTGTTCAAGAACCTTGTTATTTGCATTTAAAATACAATTTGCTACAAATATAATTTTCTTGCTTCTTGCATCTTCTTTATGTAAGCTCATAAAATCACCTTATTTCTGCTTTGCCTTTTCTATGTATGTGCTGTCATAAATCTTTTCCGGTATTTCCTTTATTACACCATACTCAAGTGAAATCTGTGCTGTTGAATTAATATTAGCCTCATCAATTGTTCCTATATCATCAACTGTCGAACCCTCCGGAACTACTACATCAAGAACACGCTTTGCAAACTCTCTCTGTTCGTCCTTTGTGGTTGAAACCTGGTCAACGTTATTCCATACAATGTCTACTGCCTCGTCTAAGTTGTTATATGCATACTCCCAGCCCTTAACTGTTGCTCTGAGGAATTTTTCAACAACTTCCGGATTTTTTTCGGCAAACTCGGTATTTGTTATAACTGCATCTTCGAGCATTGAAAATCCTTCTTTTCCTAAGTCTATAAGGTTAAAGTCATTATCGTTTACATAGTTTTCATATGAATGTACGCAGGCAACATCAAGTGAACCGTTCTTTAATCCGTCTACCGAATAATCCTGCTTTGCAATTGTTACATCTGTATCTTTATTTATGTTATACTTCTTCAAAAGCGAATATACCGGATACTCTGATGAACCAAGCCATACACCTATTCTCTTTCCCTTTAAATCCTCAACTGTCTTTATGCCGCTGTCAGGATATGATGCCAGCTCCAATGTACTCTTTCTGAAAATCTGCGCTACCTCAACAACCGGCTGATCCTGCTCCTCAAACGGCAGAATACTGTATGTATTTGCAATAGCAAACTGTGCCGCCTCATTTACAACCTGTGTTGCCGGAGTAATATCAGAACCGCCTGCAAGAATATTTACATCCAATCCTTCTTCCTCATAAAATCCCTTGTCCTTTGCAACAAAAAATCCTGTAAACTGTGCCGACGGCAGCCATTTAAGCTGTAATGTTACCTCTGTTTTTCCGTCTGTACCTTCAGCTGTATCATTCTGTGAACTGTTTCCGCAGCCTGTGAAAAGTCCCAATGCCAATATACCCGCTAATATTAATGATAATTTCTTTTTCATGATTTATTTCCTCCGTTTTTATATATTATTTATCTTATTTATCTTTGAGATGTGTGCCAGTGCAGCACTTTTTTCTCTATTAAACCTATTATTAAATACAATATAATTCCGCAAATTGCAGCCGCCAAAATATATGCCCATGCAAGCGACATTTTCGACTGCTTTATTGCTGTTGACATATCAAAGCCTATTCCGGCAAACGAGCTGAAGAACTCGCTGCATATTGCCGTTACAAGTGCCGCACTTGACGACAGCTTTAAGCCTGTCAGCAGTGCCGGTATTGATGACGGAATACGGCATTTTAAAAACACTGTTTTTTTATCCGCCGCATATGTTTTCATCAAATCCAATTCAAACGGTTTCTGCGTGTTCAAACCCTTATATACATTAACCGACATAATCGACGACACAAAAAATGCAACAACTGCTATTTTTGAACCCATTGCCATTCCGAACCAGTTGTTCATGATAGGAGCCATTGCAACCATCGGAACAGCATTTAATGCCGCCGCAATTGTTATAATTCCTCCGCCTATCTTCTTGAGTGCGGTTGAAACAATTGCTGTAAACATTCCTATAACTGTTCCTATTGCAAGTCCGGATAATGCCTCAATGACAGTATACAGCGTATTTTTTCTTATTACAAACTGATTTTCAACCAATGCCTTTCCTATCTCACTCGGCACCGGAAGCTGATATTTTTTTAGTGACAGTATACTGTGTATTACTCTTGTCTGCCAAAGTGTAAGGATAAGGGCTGCACTCAAAACAAGCAAAATTATTTGTATAATTTTCTGTTTATTTTTCATTCTGTATTCCTCCTTATCCTCTGTTTTTAAGCAAAAGCTTTTCAGCTGCTATAATAAGAACATATGCTCCGACACCAAGCATTACGGCAACCAAAACGCACGCCCAGAAAAGATTTGCGTTTCTCTCTCCGTAATAAAGGCAATACAGCATCTTTATTCCTATTCCATTCGTTGTTCCGAGCATTTCAACAAGTATCGCCGCTGTAACAGCTCTTGGTGCCGAAATTTTCAGTCCCGTAAAAAGTTCCGGAAGTGAATTTGGAATTATCAGCTTTCCGTAAAGCTGAAATTTATTTGCCGAGCATATATGCATTAATTCCAGCCTGTCTTTCTGCACCGACTTCATTCCCTGAAGTACATTAACCGCTGTCGGGAAGAAAGTTACAAATGCCGACACGATAATTCGTGTTCTGTCCGCATCCTTTACTATTGAAAAGATTATCGGTGCAAGTGCAAGCGACGGTATCATCTGCAGCACTATTAAATAAGGAAAGATAACCTTTTCACTATACTGCGAACTGTTCATTATGAGAGCAAATATATATCCTATAAGTCCTCCGATTACAAACCCTATTGCAGCAGTAAACATTGTACTCAATGCTGCAGAGGCAAGCTCCGGAAAGTTAGAAGCAAGTGCCGCTATAACTCTATGAAAATACGGCAGTCTTTGGTCTGCCATATTAAGATGTATAACACTTCTTGCAAATATTGCTGCAAGCTCCCAAAACACCATGATTGCGGCAATTAATATTGCCACTGTTTGATTTTTTGTTAATTCTCGTTTTATATTAATCACCTACAATTCCTACCTGTTTAGTACGATATATATTCTAACACTTTTTATTCTTTTTGTCAATAGAGTGTTCTATACCCTTTTTTTATAGTTTATTATAACTTTTCTGCATATTTACAGAGTATGTTATAGCTTAAGAGCAAATTTAAACCGTATGTTAAGTATCATTTTTATAAATTCACGGAAGTATTTTTTATATGAAAAAATCTAATTAATATATTGCATTTTCCCCGTAAATGTGCTAAAATTAAATAAAGTAACATTTAAAGGGGAGGGATACCCGATGGATTTCAAAATTCCCGACAGATTGAAAATAAGGGAAAAA
>USPO01000206.1 GCA_900556575.1 uncultured Eubacteriales bacterium | reverse complement strand
TTACCTGACCGCCGGTAAGGATTGCGATATCCTGGAGCATTTCCTTTCTTCTGTCACCGAAGCCCGGAGCCTTTACCGGAACACAAGTGAATGTGCCGCGAAGCTTATTAACGATAAGTGTTGATAATGCCTCACCCTCTACATCCTCAGCAATGATAAGGAGCGGCTTGCCTGTCTTTACAATCTGCTCTAAGAGCGGAAGAATTTCCTGAATATTTGTAATCTTTTTATCTGTTATAAGAATGAACGGATCCTCAAGAACTGCCTCCATCTTATGCTGATGTTTAGCTCGTTTATCTGTATCTGTTACCATGTACGGTGTGATATATCCGCGGTCAAACTGCATACCTTCAACAATATCACTGTCTGTCACAGCTGTCTTTGACTCTTCAACTGTAATAACACCGTCTGATGTAACCTTTTCCATTGCATCTGCAATCAATTCACCGATTTCTTCATTTGCTGCTGAAACCGAGGCAACTCTTGCAATATCCTCTTTACCGTTTACAGCCTTTGCTGTTGCAACGAGCTTTTCAACTGCAGCATCGACTGCCTTCTGTATACCCTTTCTTACAATCATCGGGTTAGCACCGGCAGCAACGTTCTTTAAGCCCTCTCTTACAAGTGCCTGTGCAAGCAATGTAGCTGTTGTTGTACCGTCACCGGCAACATCATTTGTCTTTGTAGCTACTTCCTTAACAAGCTGAGCCCCCATATTCTCAAACGGATCATCAAGCTCAATTTCCTTTGCAATTGTAACACCGTCATTTGTGATTAACGGAGCACCGAACTTCTTTCCCAAAACAACATTTCTGCCTTTAGGTCCCAATGTAATCTTTACTGTATTTGCAAGCTGGTTAATACCGCTCTCTAAAGCGTGTCTTGCATCCTGTCCATATAAAATTTCCTTAGCCATGTCTATACGCTTCCTTTCAATCTACTTCTTATTCTTCAACCTTTGCTAATATATCGCTCTGCTTCAGGATTGTATACTCCTGACCTTCAAGCTTAACCTCTGTACCTGCATACTTAGAAATAAGAACCTTATCTCCTACGGCTACTTCCATAACAATGTCCTTGCCGTCTACTACACCGCCCGGTCCTACTGCTACAACCTCGGCTACCTGCGGCTTCTCCTGTGCCTTTGAAGTAAGAATGATACCACTCTTTGTGGTCTCTTCTGCTTCAAGCATCTTAATTACTACTCTGTCTGCTAACGGATTAATCTTCATGATATATTACCTCCATCTTATGTCCGCAGATAAAATTCAGTTTCATCTGCATTTGACAGCATAAGCTGTCCATATATTAATAAATATTTTACTTTGTTATTGTTAGCACTCGCTCTCTTTGAGTGCTAACAAGGTTATTATAAAACATTTTTCCTCAAATACCAATACTGAAAATATTAATATTTTTATTGTTTATCTTTAATTTTCTTTATTTTTCTTATATTTACTTTAATTTTCTTTATTTTTGTGTTTTAACAAAAAATTCATATTTATTATAAAATGTAACTTCAATTAACAATTAAGTCATAATGCAGCTGATTACTTAGTTTGAAAAATCCTCAAACAACGCCTGTGCTGATGTCAAATCATCAAAATTTGCACCATTTTCAAGCTTTGCCCTATCAGACGGCGGAAACATTTCAATACTAATTGGCTCGGATGCAATAAGCCTTTGACCGTCCATGTTGTTTTCATACAAACAAATTCTTCCGTTTTCGCTTACAACCGTGTAATTCATTCTCTTCGGCGTAGGCTGGGGACTTGACGATGCCTCTGTCGGCACATCAGCATAATTCTGCGGTACTGCAATAGTTGCAGCCGTGCTTTCACTTCCAAGCCTGTATCCTCCATAAAAAAACCCTGCTGCCGCAGTCACACAAACAAGTAAAGTAAGTGTACCGTATACTAATTTTATTCGCATCTCCTCTGCCTTATTACTCTTTTTTTCTCCATTATCCATAATTAAATTTGCTCCTTTCTATGTTTTTATCATATTTTTGCCACTATTTCTAAATTTCATACCATAATCCAAAAATTTATGTTGCAATTCTGTTACAAATGATGTATAATAGAAGTGACTCAACTTGGCATATGCCATATTAACAGGGGCTGTCACAAAACTCTTTGAGTTTTGCAACAGCCTCAGACAAATGCATTAAGAAGGAGGTCTCGAATTGGCAAGAGATGATAGACGACGCAGACAAAGTTCAGACAGTGACGGCGAATTTGACTGGGAAGAATATGAACGCAGTTTGCAGCACAGAAACAGCTATGAATCCGATGACGGGTATGACAATGAATATGATGACAGTGACGATGAACGTATACCATCACGAAGACGTGCTCAGCGCTCGGTAAATGAAAAGAAAAGAAAAAGAGAAACACGAAACAACAAGCAGGCTAATAAGCAAAAGAATAAGGTTATAAAGAAACGTATACTTATTGGAGTCCTCATTGCTGCACTCGTTGCAGCAATAGTCGGAACAGGAATATTAATCGGTATGTATGCCGCCGTTTCCAAGGAAATAAAGGCAATGAATATTCAGAACCTCGCTTTCAAGGAAAATTCAACGATATACTATACCGATGATGAAGGAAACGTTCATGACCTTCAGCAGCTTCAGTCGGAAACCAACCGTATATGGGTCAAGTCGGACGAAATATCACAATATGCAAAGGATGCAATTGTTGCAATAGAGGACGAACGTTTTTATAAACATCATGGTGTTGATATAAAAAGAACTGCCGGTGCTACCTTTAAATATGTGCTTTCAAAGATAGGTATCGGTTCATCAAATTACGGAGGTTCTACCATAACTCAGCAGGTTATAAAAAATATAACCAATGAAAACGAAAAAACCTCAGGCAGAAAAGTTAAAGAAATGCTCCGTGCTGTAGCACTCGAAAAACAGCTTTCAAAAGATGAGATACTTACAATGTATTTAAACATTGTATACTTTGCCAACAATTGTAACGGCATTGAAGCTGCATCACATGTATATTTTAACAAGGATGCCATTGACCTTACATTACCTGAAGCAGCATCAATTGCCGGAATTACTCAATATCCTTCAGAATATGACCCATACACACATCCTGACAAAAATACAGAAAAGAGAAATGTTGTTCTTTCAAAAATGCTTGAATTGGGCAAAATTTCTCAAGACCAGTATGATGATGCCGTTTCAACAAAGCTTAAAACAAATAATTCATACAAGCGTTCTCAGCAAAATATGACCTCATATTTCGTTGACCAGGTAATAAATGATGTAATTAATGACCTTGCAGAGCAAAAAGGCTACTCACATGATTTTGCTACACAGCAGATATATAACGGAGGATTTAAGATATACTCAACTGTTGACCCCGATATACAGAAAAATATTGAGGATGTATTCGAAAACACATCTAATTTCCCTTCAACGGGAAAGGGCGGTCAATCAGCAATGGCAATTGTTGACCCGTATTCGGGAGCCGTAAAAGGACTTGTCGGAGGGCTTGGCAAAAAAACAGAGGTCAGAGGCTGGAACAGAGCAACGCAGGCTAAACGTCAGCCGGGTTCATCATTAAAACCGCTTTCAGTTTATGGTCCGGCAATAGATAAGAGTAAAGTAACAGAAGCGTCAATTATCAAGGATGAACAAATAACAATAGGTTCAGATAACTGGAAACCAAAGAACTCTTACAATGACTTCTATGGAAATATGACTGTAAGAGAAGCTGTTGCACGTTCAGCAAATATTCCGGCAGTTAAGGTACTTGATGAAATCGGACTTGGAACATCGTATTCATATCTTGAAAACAAATTCCATCTCAAGTCGCTTTCAGAAAAGGACAAGAACTATTCATCACTTTCGCTTGGCGGTTTGACCGAGGGTGTGTCACCGCTGGAAATGGCAGCAGCGTATGCTGCATTTGTAAACGGCGGCAAGTACTATGACCCGTACACTTACACTCAGGTTGTAGATTCA
>USPO01000205.1 GCA_900556575.1 uncultured Eubacteriales bacterium | reverse complement strand
CGGTGTAAGTTCTAATTTTGGTGACGAAAGTTTAAAGGGAGCTATGGCATTTGATGTTCCATCGGGAGACAGAACGGTACTTGATTTGTGGACACGCTATACCTTGGATACAAATAAATCAATAGCGATAGGTATAAATGAACCGGCAGAAGAAAACAGAAAAGCATCGGGAGCATATGTTTCTTTTGTGGCAGCAGACGGAACAACAGAATTGGACGCTCCGTTTGATAAATCTCATGTAAAGTACATAGAAGGAGGAAAAGAAACCGTTATAAACAGCTATGATGATACGGAGAACAGGGGAAACAAGAGAGTATACGGAAATACTATTTCAACCGGATTTACGGCAAAGTATCAAAAAAGAGTAAATGAGAATGATGTACCGCTTTCCGATTCGGAATTGGAAGAAATGTCGGAAGAAGAAAGAGCGGAAGCGGAGTCAAATGCCGATAAGATTGTGTTTAACTGGACGATAACTGTGCCGACAAACGATACATATGTGAAGCTTAACGAGGATAACGAAAGAAGTCTTATAGATGTAGAAGAAATTCCTGTTTTAACGGACAGTGAAAATATAGTTAATAAGGGAAAAATATATAAGGCAGCGGACGGAAATAATAAAGAAATTAAATTAACGTACAACACGGGTATCATAGTAACGGGAACAGCCGATATTTCAATTATCACAGGTGTTGTTATTGATAATTTGTATGCACCTTCTGCCACAGCGGAGTTTAATATTGATAGCAGTCAGACAAATGATTATATCAAAATAGAGGATTTGGAAATAAAGGCAACAGATATTAAGATGTATGAGAACAGTGAAAGAAATGATTATGAAAAGAGAGGGGACGAGCAGTGATGAAAAAGTATTTTAAGCCGGAAATGGATATAATATTCTTCACAGATGAAGTTGAATTGACAACAAGCACATATTCCGCACATCAGCTGAACGAGGTTATGTTTAGCGATGAGGTAAATGCCAATGAAACAAGAACGGTAAGCATTGGAATGGTGGGAATAAAGGAAATATCTCAATAAATAATATAAGAGTGCCGCAGGTTTTTATTCTGCGGCACTCTTATATTTACGAAATATGTACGAAAAAAAGTGGCTGCATCTAAACTCATCAGAGTTTTGGATGCAGCCACTTGTGGGGATGGCTTTATGAATATTTAACGACTGTTTCGATTTCCGTAATGCCCGGTGTTATTTTGTATACAGCCATCGGGAGAACGGTATTTTGGTATACAAGCGATGTATTTGGGTGTATGCTTATAACCTCGCCTATGCCGCCTGTATTGCTCTTTACATGACAGAATGAAAAATCGTTTTTGACCGTAACTCCGCCGTCCTCCTTGTAACTGTCGCAGTGACAATCGGAAGCGGTTGAAACGGCAAAGCCGGCATCTCTCGCAGTACATTCGTACTCGGAATTTATTGTGTGTCTGCGTATATGTCCGCCCTCGATTGGAATTAGGGTTGTTGTAACATTTATGCCCTTAAACGGTGACCATACCGAAACAATTTTATCCTCGCTTACTTCAATGCTGTCACAAAGGCGGCGGGTAAATATATAGCCGTCAATTTCAAATGACAGTGTGCTGTCCGGTGCAGACTGGTTCAGGAATTTGTTTGAACGCGGCACGCTGAATCCAAATTCCGAACTGTATGCGAATTTACAGTACTTTTCACTTACATGGACATGTATGTTATAATGCGTTCTGCCCGGAACAAGTGCCGTAACAGAATTTTTCTGACGCTGGATAATCATCTGTGCCTCCGGAATAAGCTTGGTATCATCAAGCTTGGGCAGCGGTTCAGGCTCTGCATCCCAGAATGGATTATTGTCATCGGCGGCAAGAAGAATAAATGCCTTTAAACTCCAATAAGGTGAGCCGGGTGCATTGTAGCTTTCTGCCATATGTAAATTAGGATAACGATAGCCTATTGTAAGGAGTCCGCCGTTATCAAATATCGGACGTGAGAACCAGTCCTCGAAGTGACGGACGATAATCCCTTTTAATATTCCGGGTGTGAATACCTTAACATCGGCAAATACGCAGGCACTCCAAAATGCAGCCTGTGCGAAACGATAGGTAAGTGAACGTCCGTAAACCAATGCACGTCCCTTATCGTCAAACCAATAAACATAAGTCTTTGCAAATTCAGCGGCTCTTTCCTTGAAAAGCTTGCTGCGTTCGGGATCGTCATTCTCACAAACTACGCTGTAAATAAGGCTGTAAAAATGGAGTGCGAACGGAGTATAATAATCACGCTGTTCGGTGACACCGTCCTTATACCAGCCGCTGCCGAGATAGTAGGTTTCAAGTCTTTCAAGGCAATGCTCGATTTTTTCATTGCTGTACTCCAAACCGAGCTTTTTTAATGCAAGGTTTACGAGTAAGGGGAAGAACTCCCAGTTATTATCCGAAACCTTTTTGCTGTTTATACCTCTGAGCCAGTCTGCAAGCTGTGATTTTGATTTTTCGCTTAAAGGAGTCCATACTTTTTCGGGAGCGAGGAGAAGTGCGTAAGCAATTGCTGCCATTTCAACAAACTTTTGGTCAAAATCACGCAGTCCGCCCCAGTATCCGTTTGAGTCGGGGGCTGTGCCGTTAGAAAGTCCTTTTTGATATATTTCCGCAAAGCCTTCCGCATCTCCGCCGCCTGCCCATAGAGGAACAAGTCCCCAAAGTACACGGGAAAAACCCTCCATAGGAATGGTTGTGTCCTCATATGCGGCACCCGTATGTCCGATAATCAAACCGGAACATTCGGGAGTATAATGTGCTTTTAAAGGCTCTGTGATTTTATTCAGAAGTCCTCTGAAATAATCTTTGTTATAACTCATTTTAATATCACCTCTATATTTGATATAATAAACCATGGATAAGAAGTATGATAATACTACTTGTTCTAATTAGAATTTTACTATAATTATAATAAAAAGTCAATAGATAAGATAAAAAAATTATAGAAATCAGCTGTAAAATATATATTTTTTATGATTTACACAAAAATAAACGATGAAATTATACAAAATGCACAGAAATAATATATTTTGAAAAAATACTTGCATTTGATATGATTATTTGTTATAATTAGTATAACAAAAGAACGGATTTAGGAAAATAAACCTAATGTTTACCGAAAGGAGATTATAATGGATACTGTAAAGATTAAAAAGGCACTCGATTACTGTATATCAAAGCAGCGTGAAAATATAGATATTTTCGGCAGACTTTATCCGGCTCCGCAGAGCCGTGATAATTTGTATGATGCACAGACGAATTATGAATGGACGAACAGCTTTTATACGGGAATGCTTTGGCTTGCATATGAAATGACGAAGGATGAGTGTTTCAAAAAGAAGGCACAGGAGCATACGGATGATTTTCTTGACAGACTTGAAAACAGACTCGATACATTAAATACGCATGATATAGGTTTTTTATATATACTTTCATGTGTTGCCGATTATAAAATAACAGGCAGCAAAAAAGCGGAGGAAACAGCCCAGAGGGCTGCGCAGCTCCTGTCAAAGCGTTATTCAGAGAAAGGGGGTTTTATACAGGCTTGGGGAAATTTAAACGATCCGTCAAGTCATAAGCTTATAATAGACTGTATGCTTAATATTCCGCTGCTTTTCTGGATGTCGGAAGATACCGGAGATAATAAATATGCGGAGATGGCAGAGAGTCATGCAAAAGCAACACTTACAAACGCAGTGCGAAAGGATTTTACAACACATCACACTTTTTACTTTGACAAGGAAACGGGAGAACCGTTAAGAGGAGAAACGCATCAGGGCTATTCGGATGATTCATGCTGGGCAAGAGGTCAGGCATGGGGAATATACGGTTCGGCGCTGGCGTACTCATATACAAAGGATGAAAATATAATTCCTATATTTAACGGTCTTGTAAACACATTTATCGAGCGTCTTCCGGAAGATTATGTACCGTATTGGGATATGATTTTTACAGAGGGAGATGAACCTCGCGATACATCTGCTGCGG
>USPO01000204.1 GCA_900556575.1 uncultured Eubacteriales bacterium | reverse complement strand
GTTGACAGGGATGGTATTGTAAGTGCTGTGCTTTATTCAAAGGGAAAGGCAGCGAAAATACCGATAAATCCTGAGTCTTATCTCTATTACGATACAAGCGAAAGTTTCGGTATAGATTATGAGGAGGCATACTCCGAATTTGAGAGTGATGGCTGGACCGCTCAGGAAATGGGCTTTACACGAACGGCAAACGGCTCGGAGCAGGCTCTTTCTGTAATACTTTTGGTGAATTCTGATGATGCAACAAAGCTAAGGACAGCTGAAAAAATAAAGGAAGGTTTGGAGCGTTTTGGCGTTAAGGTGATTTTGGATAAGCAGCCGTATGACGCATATGAGGCAAAGCTTAACGCACATAATTTTGATTTGGTGCTTGGGGAAATACACCTTGCGGCGAATAATGACCTTACTCCACTTACGGGAGCCGGAAATTATTTTTCGTATGCGAATGAGAATGTAAATACACTGATTGCTCAGTCCGGAATGACGTCCGATACTGCTGCAAAGCAGCAGCTGTTCATAAATCTCGGCGAACAGCTTAGTGCCGATATGCCATTTGCACCGCTGTATTTTGCGTCTGGATGTGTAATATCGGGTAATAAGATAAAGTCGGGAATTGAACCTACAGTAAGTTCTGATTATAGGGCGGCAAATCTATGGAAATGCCTGAACTGATTGAGAATTTATTATGATATCTGATATAACACACTGAACTGGAGGTAGATATGCAAAAATGCTTGGTAAAATGATATGGTATGAGATATATGGTTAAAAATCAACATGTATTAAAATACGGAATGACTTTTTATGATAAGTTTTGTGCATGCTAAGTTTGCAGAGTATTTTTTGTGTGGTGATAGAGGAGAAAAAACATGAAAATAATAGTCATAGGTGCAGGAGCGGCGGGGCTTATTGCCGCCGGAAAGGCGGCAGAGAGCGGCTGTGAGGTGATACTTGCAGAACGCAATGACAGGATAGGAAAAAAACTTCTTATAACAGGAAAGGGCAGGTGTAATATAACCAATTCCGCCGAAATTGAGGATATGATAGGTATGTATCCGAAAAATCCGAAGTTTCTTTACAGCGCATTATATACATTTACAAATGATGATATTGTTAAGCTTATTGAGGACAACGGTGTTAAAACTAAGGTTGAAAGAGGAGGAAGGATTTTTCCGGTAAGTGACAGGGCTGCTGATGTCGTGAAGGCATTGAGAAAATATGCGCTCAAACCGAACGTTAAGCTTATTCATACGCGTGTGAGAGGGCTTGTATTGAATGACGGCACCGTAAAGGGCGTAAGGACCGACAGAGGTGTTATAGATGCTGACAGAGTTATAGTATGTACCGGAGGAAAGTCATATCCGGGAACAGGTTCTACGGGTGACGGATACGACTTTGCAAGGCAGGCAGGACATACGGTTACGGAAATTAAACCGTCTCTTGTACCGCTGGAAACAGAGGAGAGCTTTGTAAAGGATATTATGGGACTTGCATTGAAAAATGTTAAGCTTACGGCGTTTGACGTTAAGGGTAAGAAAAAGTATGAGGATTTTGGTGAAATGCTGTTTACTCATTTCGGTATTTCTGGACCCATTGTCCTTTCTATGTCCTCTCATTTAAAAAGAGGGGAGAAATACAGAGTTGAAATAGACCTCAAACCGGCACTTGATGACGGAAAGCTTAAGTCGAGAATTATGCGTGATTTTGAAAAGGCGGGAAAAAAGCATTTAATCAATAGCCTTGACGCACTTCTGCCGAAGGCTATAATTCCCGTTATAATTGAAAAAGCAGGAATTGAGCCGCATAAGCCGGTATGCGAAATTACCAAAGATGAGCGTATCGCTTTGATTGAGGCAATTAAGCATTTGACGCTTACAATCAAGGGTTTTCGTCCGGTTGAGGAAGCAATCGTTACTTCCGGCGGAGTAAAAGTGTCGGAAATCGACCCGTCAACAATGGAGTCAAAAAAGGTACGTGGCTTGTATTTTGCCGGAGAAGTCATAGATGTTGACGGCTACACCGGAGGATTTAATTTGCAGGCGGCGTTTTCGACCGGATATTTAGCAGGAATGAATGCTGCTATGAATTAATAACAGTTATGCTTACAGCAGCGGCTTTTGGAAAGGAAAATAAAGTATGGCGAATTTAGGCAGTAAAGAAATCTGTGCTGCGGCTGTTAAAATGGCTTTGACAGACAGCCGTGAGAGCGAACAAATACTTAAAAAGGAATTTAAAGGGCAGGGAATAGCCACTGCGGCGGTTGATTTCGGAAGTGATTTCAACAGTGCCGCTGCAAAGGTTCTTGAACGTGCGGTTGTTGCCGCAAAGCGTGAGGGACTTATAAGTGACCTCCACGCCGAGGAAGGAGCGGTTGCCGGTGCGGCACATGAAGCACTTGAGCAAATGGTAACAAAATGCATGGGACTTAACTTGGGCGGAAAGATAGGTATTGCAAGATGTGGCGACCATATAAGTGTTTGCCTGTATTTTGCAGTCGGTCTGCTTAATCTTAACGATATTGCAATAGGTTTGGGACACAGAGTAGTTTGATTTTATATAAAGGAGAAAAAATTAATGGTAAGAGCAGTAAGAGGAGCAACAACAGCTAATGAAAACGGTGTCGAGGAAATTTTAGATGCAACCGAAGAATTACTTAAGGAGCTTATGGACAAGAATGATATTATGCAGGAGGATCTGATAGATATAGTATTTACTGTGACATCGGATCTGACAAAGGTATTTCCGGCGAGAGCGGCAAGAAACCTTGGTTATACGGATATTCCACTTCTTGATATGGCAGCGCCGGATATTGAGGGTTCTTTGCCCATGTGCATAAGGGCGATTATTCACTTTAATACAGACATGACAAATGCCGACACTCACCATGTATATCTCAGAGGTGCTAGGGTTCTCAGACCGGATATAGTCGAAGAAGAAGACAGCGAATAATCTATGAAAATTTATGATAGTTTAGGCAAGTGTTAGTCTACTGCAGGTTTAAGAAGAACGTTCGTAATCGAAGCAATGACACTACGTTTGCCGCTTTATGCGGCGGAAGGGATAAAAAATGGATTACATTTCAATAGCAATCGACGGACCGGCGGGAGCCGGAAAAAGCTCCGTCTCAAAGGCTGCTGCCAAGCAGCTCGGATATGTTTACATAGATACAGGTGCAATGTACAGGGCAGTAGCTCTGTATGCTATAGAGCATAATATTAATACAAAGTCAAATCCAGAGAAACTTATTTCAAGGCTTGATGATATTGATATTGCAATTAAATATTTCGATGATGCACAGCACGTTTTTCTTAACGGACGTGATGTTTCGGGAGAAATAAGAGTCAGCGAGGTTTCCGCAGGAGCATCGGCAGCTGCGGCTGTTCCAGAGGTAAGAAAAAAGCTTGTTGCACTTCAACAGGAAATGGCTAAAAATGACAATGTCATTATGGATGGCAGGGATATATGCACAAGTGTTCTGCCGAATGCACAGGTAAAGGTATTTCTTACTGCCTCAGCAGAGTCAAGAGCAAAAAGAAGATACAAGGAGATGTGCGAAAAGGGAATTGAATGTGACTTAGCAACAATAAAAAGCGAGATAATGCAGCGTGATAAAAATGACTGCGAAAGGGCAGAATCACCTCTCAGACAGGCTCAGGATGCTGTTCTTCTAGATACTACCGAATTAAGCTTTGATGAGAGTGTAGAGGCTCTTCTAGCACTTGCAAAGGGGGTATAATATGTTTTATAATGCAGTTTTGGGATTTGCAAGGTTTGTATGCCTGTTTATATTTAGAATAAAGATTGAAGGCAAGGAAAATATGCCTGAAGATGGCGGTGCAATTTTGGCGGTAAACCACCGTTCAAACTGGGATCCTATTCTGGCGGCATTGGGTTCGCCCCGTCATCTGTCATTCATGGCAAAGGAAGAGCTTTTCCACAACAAGATATTCGGCGCATTTATCCGCTTCCTGGGCGCATTCCCCGTAAAAAGGGGTGCGGGCGATATGCAGGTCATCGACGACTGCGTTGATATCCTTGAAAGC
>USPO01000203.1 GCA_900556575.1 uncultured Eubacteriales bacterium | reverse complement strand
TCTGACCTGTCACAACAACACGGTCTCCGGGATTAATACCGGAAATAACCTCTGTATAGTCGTCATTTTCTATACCTACAGCAATCGTATGTTTCTCTGCATTTGTACCATCCGGAGTGACAGTATATACATAGTATTCTTCACCTTCCTGGGTAATTGCGGAATTAGGAATTGTAAGTGTATTATCTGACTCCTGTATAGCAAGCTTTACATCTGCAAACATACCTGTGTTCAGTTTTCCGTCTGTATTGTTTATATCAACTTGAACTGTGTACATTCCTGTCTTTTCATTCTTAGTCGGATTTACAGTAGTTACAACTCCGTCTATATGCTCCATTCCTGCTGAAGCAACATCTACAACTGCTTTAGTACCTTGCGTAATATATGGAATTACAGACTCTGTGACCTCAACCTCAGCCATAAGCTTATCTGTATTCTTTGTTGTAAACAGTTCCGCTCCGGCAGCTGCCATCTGTCCGACTGAAGCACTCTTTGATGAAACATAGCCTGATGAAATTGCTCTAATTTTTGAGTCATTAAGGTTGTCTGTTGCTGTCTTTAATGAATTTTTCGCATTCTCCAAAGCTGCTGCTGCTGTTTCAGTGTTACTTTTATTCGAAATATCTGTTAAGCCAATATTTTCACGAGCAGTTGAAAGAGCATTTGAAGCATTGTCAAGTGCGTTCTTTGCATTTGTATATGCTGTTCCTGCACTTAGCCTTACGTTTCTGAGATTTTCCTCTGCATTAACCAGCTGTGAATATGCCGCATCATATGTTGTGCTTTCGTTAATTCTTGCCTTTCTGAGGTTTTCCTCTGCATTAACCATTTGCGAATATGCCGCATTATATGAAGATTGCCTCTGTGATGTAACTGTTGAGAGGCTTGCCCTCAGGTTTTCGACATTTGCCGAGGCATTGTCAAGGTCAAGCTTTGAAGCTGCACCAATGTCATATAATGCCTGGGTATTTTTTAAGTTATCTTCTGCTGTGGCGAGACTGTTTTTTGCTGAAATGATAGTTGCATCACTGTCATACAATTCTTTTTCTCGGTTATATGCACTTACCGCATCATTATAACTTTGTTCTGCAAGCTTTAGTGAGGAACCCGAATCATATAATTCCTTTTCTCTGTTATATGCACTTAATGCATCATTGTAGCTTTGCTCTGCAAGCTTAACAGATGAGTTTGCCTCGTAAAGAGCCTTTTCTCTGTTATAAGTTTCAAGTGCCTGATTATAGGCAAGCTGTGCAGAAGTGAGATTATTCTTTGCTGATGTTGATGCCTGCTTTGTAGCAGAATTAATTACCGAATTATACGATGCTAAAGCACTATTATAGCCGGCAAGTGCTGAGTCATAGGCTGTTTTTAAATCAGTTGTATCAAGTTCTGCAAGAACGTCTCCTTCGTGAACAAAATCACCTTCCTCAACATTTACCTTAACAATCTTAGCATTAACCTTTGACGAAATAACAACCTTATCCGCCGCTTTAAGTTCACCGGTATAAGATACCTCATTTACAAGATTATCCGTTCCGGCAGTGTATACGGTTACATTGGTTGCATTGTTTTCTGCCTGCTGATTGTTATTCTTCTTTCCGCAGCCGGCAATGCTTACTACAAGTGCTGCTGCAATGATAACAGCCATAATTCTTTTTCGTATCATTTTTAATTATTATCCTCCTCAAAGATAGTATTTTCACAATCAAACAAAAGTCTGGACTGTTCATTTGCTAGATATGCATTTAATTCTGTATCAAGAAGTGTATTTTGAGAAGAGTATAAATCTCTTTCTTTATCGAGATAATCATTTGCGGAAAGTGTTCCGAGATTATATGAAAGCTTTGCTGCTTCAACCTGCTTTTTAGCGGTGTCATATGATATATCGAGTGCATTCAATGCCTCATACACTGTCTGAACACCGTTCCATGCTGTATAAAGGTTTATCTTTTCGTTGTTTACCGAATTGTTATATGTAAGCTGCGCTGTTGCAAACTCTGCTTTTCCGCTGTACCAGCCGGGTTGATTTGATGTGTAGTAGTTATTATATGTCTGAGCCTTTAATTCTGCAAGTTTTAAAGTATCCTCTGTATTTGCACGTGTGATAGAATTTTCTATCTTTTTTAATGCGGTGTCATATGAGGTTGCTTCTTTTTCCGGTCTTGTGAATGTACCTGAAAGCTGAAGAGGCTGATCAAGAGGATAGTTGATTCCTGACTTGAAGTTCATCATGCTAAGTTCAAGCTGACGCTTACTTGAATTTAAGTCATTTTGAGCCTGTATTTCGGAAAGATTGAAAAGATTCATATCAATATCTGAAATAAATCCATTTTCATGCTTTATTTCAGCTGCTTTTTTCCTTTCCTGGGCCGCTGCAAGTGAGCTTTCTGCTATTTTTACTTTTTCCGCATTACTTAAATATGTATAAAACAGACTTGAAACATTACTTTCAAGTGAATATTCAGTCTGAATTACAGCTCGCTGTGCCATGCGATAGTTCATCTTGGCTGCTTCGTATGTATAACCGTTGAATGCCATAAGAGTATTGACATCAGAAATAGAAAGTCCCTTGCTGTCTTTTAGTTTTTTTTGGGCTATTTTTGCTTCGCTTGCACTTGATTTTGCATAGTCAACAGATGATTTTGCTGAAGCAAGACTGCTGCTGTTTTCTTTTGCGTATTTTATTGCATCATCTATAGTAAAAGTTTGTTGAGTTTTGGTCTGTACCTGCTGAACATTGCTGTCTGTATCCTCGGCATATACAGCCGCAGCCGGGAATGCTGAAATCAGCAGAGCAGAGGTTAGACCTAAAAGCAAAATTCTTTTCTTGAACAATTGCATTTGCATATTCCTCCGAATAAAATTTATTAAGATTAGAGTTCAAAAATAGTTAGGATTTCTAACTAAAAATACCGTATATAATACCTGCACTCCAATCACAATCAATATTATACACTGATAAAGAAAAAAAGTCAACACAACTTATGTAAAGTTAATATTTCTTTAACATAAAAAGGCGTAATGTCCGAAATAAAGCAATGGTTATATATACATTGAATAATTCTTAACTGAAATTTAGTTAGAACTTAGAAGTAAATCAAAACAAAAAAACATATACAAATACAGCTATATTTGTTGACATAAACAAGAAGTAATGATATAATAATATAAAAACTAAGTAATGGAGATACGGTAAATGAAGATAGAGAAAATAGATTTTGATTTTTCTGTATGCAAGGTAGAAGATTATTCACAAACTAATATTGATGATGAATTTTGTTTCATAGGAAAGACGAATGAGGAAAAATCACTGGTTTGTATAACAGAGAATGTTCCGGAGAATGTAATTGAATGTGACGGTGGATGGAAAGTATTCAGAATACAGGGAATATTGGATTTTTCACTTATTGGTATTTTATCAAAAATTTCAGCGCTGCTTGCTGAAAATGATATAGGGATATTTGCCGTTTCTACATACAATACAGACTATATATTTATAAAAAAAGAAAATTATAAAAAAGCACTTAATGTGTTGAGTGATGCCGGATATGTAATAGAATAAAAAACTGGTTATTTCATAAAAAACACTTGCATTTTTTGTGCTTGTATAGTATAATATAATTAGAGTAATTTGGAGAGAACATATGTCGAAAGCAATTTTGCGGCTTGAAAATAATATTTCGATATAAGCTTACAATTAAAAATATATATGAGTCAGGGATAACACAGGAAAAATATTAACCGAGAATGGAGATGATTAGGGTATGGAGTATGAAACTCCGGCATTAAATACTAAATACGGTGTATGTACGATTAATATAAGTATGGATGGGAAAATCATCAAAGCAGACAGAGGCTTTACAGAAATGACAGGCTATGGTGAGGAAGATATTAAAAATAACCTTAGCTATAGAACAATCATTGCTCAAGGAGAACGAAGAGGTCTTTTTGAACGTATGAAAAATGATACAATAAAAAATGGAATGTCATGCATGGAGCATTTTATACGATGCAAGAACGGAGCAGTTGTGACTGCTTCATGCTTT
>USPO01000202.1 GCA_900556575.1 uncultured Eubacteriales bacterium | reverse complement strand
AGACCCGTATTTCTGGTTCTATTTGAAGAACTGGGGAATAGCGGCATTGTTTGCGGCTCCTGCAATTTGGAGTACATCAAAGGATAATAAAAAGCTTATGCTTGCGTGTGCGTTTATATTTGTTACAGCCGAATTTATCCTGTTCCAGCCTAACAAATACGATAACAATAAGCTTTTCTATATCGTATACATGATGGTACTTATTATCATGAGTGAGTGGCTTGTTAAGGTATGGGATGCTCTTAAAGGTGTAAGAGGCAGAGCATACCTCGGAGCAATAGTTATAGCGACCGGAACGGTTTCTGGAGCATTAACAATAGGCAGAGAGTTTAAGAGCGGCGGAGCATACCAAACCTTTAGTGCCGATGATATACAGATGTCGGAATACATAAAGGAAAATACTCCGGCAGATGCTGTATTCTTAACGGGAACATATCATCTTAACCCGGTATGTACACTTGCGGGAAGAACGATATACCTTGGTTCATCACTGTATGTATATTTCCATGGAATGGGCAATGAGTATTATTCAAGAGAAGCGGAAATAAAGAAGGTATACAAGGGTTCCTATGAAGAAATGAAAAAATTCTGTGAAGAAAAGGGAATTGAATATGTATATGTCGGAGGAAGCGAATCAAGTGAATTGAGTCCGAACTCCGCTATGCTTAATAAGCTCGAAAAGGTATATAGTGTCGGAAGAGATACATTATATAAGGTTAAATAAAAAATATGGTGATGCGAAAGCATCACCATATTTTTTATACATCAATATCTTCAAGGAAAATTTCGCCCTTTTTGATTGCCTTTTCAACAACTTCCTTTGCAGGTCCTCCTATGACCTTTCTGTCATTTACGCAGGTTTCCATGCTGATTGCATTGTATATATCTTCATCAATAATAGGAGAGAACTTGCGGAATTCGTCTAATGTAAGCTGATCCAGTGCAATATCTCTTTCAATGCAATAGAATACCATTTGTCCGATTATTGAATGAGCTTCACGGAACGGAAGTCCTTTTTTAACAAGGTAGTCGGCAGCGTCTGTTGCATTTGTAAATCCGCCCTTTGAACCCTTGAGCATGTTGTCTTTCTTAACGGTCATAGTTGAAATCATATCGCAGAATACCGGCAGACAAAGCTTAACTGTGTCGATTGCATCAAATATCGGCTCCTTATCCTCCTGCATATCCTTATTGTAGGCAAGGGGAAGACCTTTCATTGTGGTTAAAAGTCCCATTAGGTGACCATAAACTCTTCCTGTCTTACCTCTGATAAGCTCGGCAACATCAGGGTTTTTCTTCTGCGGCATGATTGATGAGCCTGTTGAATACGCATCATCCATTTCAACAAATGAGAATTCGTGTGATGACCATAATATGAGTTCCTCGCAAAGTCTGCTCATATGCATCATAATAAGTGATAATGCCGAGGCAAGCTCGATTACAAAGTCTCTGTCAGAAACACCGTCAAGAGAGTTTAATGTTACATCATCAAAGCCCAAAAATTCAGCGACAAATTTTCTGTCAAGCGGATATGTAGTACCTGCTAATGCTCCCGAACCGAGCGGCATAACGTTTGTACGCTTACGACAGTCCTCCAGGCGGTCAAGGTCACGCTTGAACATCTCAAAATATGCCATTAAGTGATGAGCAAATGTAATAGGCTGTGCTTTCTGTAAATGTGTATAGCCCGGCATAATTGTTTCTGTATGCTGCTTTGCAATGTTGAGAAGTGTATGTAACGTATGCTTAACCATTTCCTCTATTTCAGCTGTTTCGTCCATGAGGAACATTCTGATGTCGAGTGCTACCTGGTCGTTACGGCTTCTGCCTGTATGGAGTCTCTTTCCGGCATCACCTATTCTGTCTGTGAGGATTTTTTCGATGTTCATATGAATATCCTCGGCGTCGATAAGAAACTCTACCTTTCCGGCATCAATATCCTCAAGGATATTTTTAAGTTCGGATACTATAAGTTCACTGTCAGCCTTGGGGATAATTCCTTGCTTTCCGAGCATTGTTGCATGGGCTATTGAACCTCTTATATCCTGTCTGTACATTCTCTTGTCGAAACGAATTGATGAATTAAAATCATCAACCTTTTTATCGGTACTTTTTTGGAAGCGTCCGCCCCATAATTTATCTGCCATTTTATTAAATTCCTTTCTGTGCAAAAATATAACCACATATATTATACTTCAAAATATACCTGTTGTCAACAATAATGTGATAAAATAATTTCAGGAGAAAAATATTCTGACCGCTGTAAGAGAATGAGCAAAAAAATCTCATCAACTTTTGGCATTGAAACTGCAATATTCAATAATTGACACTATAAAGACAAAGTGATAAAATATATTATATGCAAAATATAGACTTTTTGCTGTAACTATTAAATAAAAATGAATTGGAGAATGATATGAGAGAGTATTTAAAGGGAGCAAACCCGTATATGCCGCTATGGGAACACGTTCCGGACGGAGAACCGAGAGTTTTTGAACATAACGGAGAAAAGAGAGTTTACGTCTATGGTTCGCATGATACATTAAGGAATGAATACTGCGGCAATGACTATGTCGTATGGTCTGCTCCGATAGACGATTTAACAAGCTGGAGATATGACGGAATTGCTTTTGAGGGAAATACAATTTTATATGCACCCGATGTTGTAAAAAAGGGTGAAGTATATTATATGTATGCAGCGTATGACAAGGGGGGTTCGGTATATGTATTGGAAAGCAATTCACCGACCGGACCGTTTATAAATCCAAGGAAAACCGATTTTGGGTTTGATATAGGTGTGCTTGTCGATGATGACGGCAGGTGCTATGCATATTGGGGATTTAAAAAATGTTTCTGTGCCGAAATTAATGAGGATATGGCAACAATTAAAAATGGCACATTCAAAGCAAATATGATTCCACATTGCGGCTTTAGGGATAATCTTTGGGATACCGAAAATATAGATTATGAATTCAGTTATTTTGAAGCGGCATCAATACGCAAGGTTTTCGGTAAGTATGTCTTTATATACAGTAAGCGTGATATGGCAGGAAATGGAATACTTGCAAAAGGGAAGAGCGTGAATGCATATCTTGATTATGCGTACAGTGACAATCCGCTTACTGGCTGGATTCATGGTGGTACGATAATAAGCAATACGGGAGCTTTGATAGAAAAAACTGACGGAAGCCGAAAAAGAGCATACCATAAATGCAATAATCACGGAAGTATCGAGAAGATAAACAGAAGATGGTATGTATTTTATCACAGGGGAACAGGTTTAAATGAATTTGCGCGTCAGGCAATGCTTGAACCGATAGATGCGGCAATAGATAAGAACGGTAAAATATATTTGGGAAATGTAAAATATGGCGAGGACGGAGAACCTTATGAATGTGACGAAGCAGAGATGACATCACAGGGAGCATATATAAACGGAATGCCGTCGGAAAAGTGTATATCTGCGGGATATGCCTGCTATATAGATTCTGAAAATGAGGAGAACCGTGCATATATAAAGCCGATATACGATGAAAATAACGAGTCTGCGCCGATTGTAAATATACAAAATAATACTGCTGTCGGATTTAAATATCTTGATTTTAATGAATATAAAATTGAAATGCAGTGATAATGTCAAAGTAAAGTTATATATAGATGATGTAAACAGTAAGAATATGTGTGAAATAAATGCAGAAAAAGGTGAAGGATACAGATGGACCAATGGAACTCTGAATAAAAAAATATTCGGAAAACACTCCGTATACTTTATATTTGAAACAGAGGGTGTGTGTGAATTTGACAGCTTTTATTTTCAAAAATAAAAAAATATATTCTTGAACAGTGCCGCATAGATATTATTTGTTATATGATGTCCGTATTTTGATATTATTCGGAATTATTGAGTCTTGAAAAATATATGAATATGTAGGATAATTAATATATAATAAATAAACATAAAAAGAGGTGCGGTATAAATGAAAATTTACAGAAGGATATTAGCGGCAGCAGCTGCTGCCGCCATTGCGGCGGGAAGTATTCCGGCTATAG
>USPO01000201.1 GCA_900556575.1 uncultured Eubacteriales bacterium | reverse complement strand
ACTTGCGGGTGCAGAGCGTGTATTTGAGGTTATGGATAAAAAGCCGGAAAAAGACGAGGGAAAGAAGCTTTCTCCGGAGCATATACACGGAGATGTCGTGGTAGATAATGTTACGTTCGGATATAATCCGGATAAGACGATATTAAAGAATGTTTCAATCTATGCCCATCCGGGACAGAAGATTGCATTGGTCGGTTCAACGGGAGCCGGAAAGACGACGATTACAAATCTTATTACAAGATTTTATGATTTGGATGAAGGACAAATTACAATTGACGGTATTGACATAAAGGATATAAGCCTCGATTGTCTTAGAAAGAATATCGCAATGGTTCTTCAGGACACGCATTTGTTCACCGGAACGGTAATGGAAAATATCCGCTACGGCAGACCGAATGCAACAGATGAGGAGGTACGTCAGGCGGCAGTGACCTCATGTGCCCATATGTTTATAAAAAATATGCCGGACGGATACGATACGGTTTTACAGGGTGACGGTGCAAACCTTTCACAGGGGCAGCGTCAGCTGCTGAATATTGCCCGTGCGGCACTTTCAAAGGCACCTATATTGGTGCTTGATGAAGCGACAAGCTCGGTAGATACCAGAACGGAGCGTTCGATAAATGAAGGAATGGATGCACTTATGAAGGACAGAACAACCTTTGTAATAGCACACAGACTCTCAACAATAAGAAATTCGGATGCAATCATGGTACTTGAACATGGAGAAATCATAGAGCGCGGAAGTCATGAGGAACTTTTAGCACAAAAGGGACGCTACTATGAGTTATATACAGGATTAAAAGAAATGGACTAAAATCACAATCCATACGCTGCGCATCTCACTCTCTATCGAGACTCGGAGTACACAAAGTACGCAGTCGTCTCTCAAGAGAGCAATCTGCTTGCGTCTGAATAGTGATTTACACAATCCGTACGCAGAGCATCTCACTCTCTATCGAGACTCGGAGTACACAAAGTATGCGGTCGTCTCTCAAGAGAGGAGATGTGAGGTGTGTCGGTTATTGGAATTTTCGCAGCTTTTAGGCTGCTGCATGGATGGTAAAAAATATTGTCCTTTAGGTCATAAGATTGGGACAATGAATTTTTGCGGCATTCCTGTAAAAAATAATGATTAAATATCATTTTAAATTTGAAAGGAGAATTGGGTTGAAGGTTTACCAGTTAATATATACATCTGTTAAGCACAGTCTATCAGATCAGGAACTGGGGTTGGAAAATCAGGCGGGTATGCGTGTTTGGTCATGCTCGCAGGGCGTTACTCAGAATAATATTGCTGAGGTAATAAAGTTTTCGACATACAGACTTCCGAAAAATAATGATGTTCCGTTCTCGGAAATTATCGGTGATCCGACAATTCCGGGTTCATTCCCGAAGATATTCAGGACGCTGCATCTTTCAGACGGACGTTATGCTGCAATACAGTCGGTATTCTCCGGAGTTGACCATCAGGGTCAGCCGAGAAACTTCTTTGCTCATGCATTAATTTTTGATGAGTATGATTCAGGATTTATACCTGAACTGTACTGCGGCAATGATATATATAAGACATATTTGACAACAGAAGAGGCAGAAAAGGAGCTTGTTCCATATCTGCCGGTTTTAGAGGATTTAAAGCCTGATGAGGCGGCGGAAAAGGAACTTAGAATATTCATCGACCTTCACCGCCCGCAGATTTCATATCTTTTAAAGCAGCTTTTAATGATATTAAATTCAGATACTATAACGCATATGTGTATTTCAACTGACAGTGAATTTCAGACAAGAAGCTACTGTCTTGCTTTGAAATATATGCTGCCGCGTGATATTGAATATCACATGGGCATATCTACGTACAATGTCTATATCCCTTCGGATAAACAGACGCAAATTATAATCAATGGTACAATAAGAGGAAAGAATAATATCACACAGCAGGCGATTGAAAGCCGTACCAATTGTATGTTTATTGATATGGAAAAGGTTGATGTGATGGAGACAGAACCATCGCCGCTTTTTGCTTTTTCATCCGAAGAACTCAGAAAACAGTATGCGGAGTATAGTTTTAGCAACGCTGCGGCACTTGATGCATGGCTTGATACTCATAAAGATGACAATAAACCGGGAATGGGTGCAAAGCTGTTGAAATTTAAGCAGGCAGGCGGAGAAGAACTTTTTAAGAAAAGAGCATTGGAATTATATTCAAAGCTTGAAGAAAATGAAATGAAAGAAGTACGCTTTGAAATATGCAAGGTTATGTTCGATAACAGTGCGTTATTTCCGGAAAATCTTAAAAGTATAACCGATAATTATCTTTCAATGTGTCTTGCAAGACTTTGCCGCGGAGTGGATTATGATATACAGGATTTACTTCCGGACGGTCCGGACAGAAAGAAGCAAGCGGTATATTTTAAGAACCGCATGGCGGATTATATGGAAACAATTCGCTTGAATTATGATACAATAGGTCAGAAAAATAAGTATCTTTTACTGTCACTGCTTGCACAGGTCAAGCATGAAACCGGTGATCAAAGCTGGCATGAATTCTTTAAGGAGCGTAAGCAGTATCTTACGACCTTTACCGAAATGGCATCCATGATAATAACGGGATATGGTGCAAAGGCATTTTCACCGCCGTCAAACTGGACTCCGGATGAACTCCATGAAATGGTAGCTTATTTTGATACATCAACTCAGGAAGATGTAATTCACCAAAGCTGTCTTAAGTATGTATATTTTCATGAAGAGGTTGATTGGGAGAAGTATGGAATTATGCCGGAGAAGCATAAAAAGACAAGAGGTGAAGAAGAGGCGGATGTACGTCATGTAAAGGCTATGCTGAAAAGAGTGGGATATATCCCGTTTGGAAATACAGCCTATACAGATTTAAAACTTGCCGTTAATTCAGATATATTGGATAATACATCACCGCTGCTATTATCAAGACTTTTGTATGCATATTATGGCTGGCGTTCAACCTACGGAAATCAGCCGAAAGCAAAGGCAAAGGCTGAAAAGTTCAGAGATTTGCTTCTTGAAATGAAAAAAACACAGCGTGTATGCTATAACTATATTCTGCCTAAGCTTGCACTTGAAATACTTGAAACACCGGGGCATTATCATGAGATAATGATAAATACGCATACCATGCCTAAAAGTTTTTGGGATTGGTTCCTGATAGGGCTTTCAAGATGCAAAAATGATGATGTACGTTTAAATTATACAAGAGTATATACAGCCAGCAGAAAGAGCCTTGTTAAGTATCAGGCCTTGTGGCGCAGAATGAAGATGGCATTTAAGGATGCCGCAGTTGAATAAAGATATTTAGGGACATATTGAAAGGAACAGAAGTAAAATGAAGGATTTAATAAAGAGAGCAGCCGCATTGCTTGCAGCAGTCTTGATGGTAACGGCTGTTTCAACGAGTGCATTTGCCGATACAACTCCGAGACCGCGTTCATCAACGTCAACAACACAGAGCAGTTCAAGTTCATCGAGCAGTGATGATAGCAGTTCATCAAGCAAGTCGAGTTCATCAAGTGATGACAGTTCATCATCAAAAGAAACAGAAAAGCCGGCAGAAACTCAGCCGCCGGTAGTGACAGCACCGCCTGCAGCGGCAGCAGCTGCAAATAAAAGCTATACGACAAAGGGAGGAGCATTCCTTTGGTTTTTGCTTTCGGTTATAGTTAATACCATAATAAGCTTTGCAATAGGAAAGCGTTTCTATAAGCTTGCAAAGCAATCAAACCGTGTTCAGTCAGAAATCAGAGCGTTAAGACACGACATTGAAGAAAAGTTTGCGGAAAGTATAGATGGATTTTCAGAGCCGGCAATGGACATAACAAATATGAATGATGATTACTCATCATCGCCGGACGGAATAAAAATGACACCGGCATCAACAACAGATGGTGACGGTTCGGAAACAGAGGACATATATAAGGAATGGGAGGCACAATTTGGAGCAGGCCGTTCAAAGGTTCGTGAAGCGGTTGAGGCTGTAGAAAAGGACAGAGAGACTCACAGAGAGATAAAAAATGTTCCGCAGGAGCAGGATGAGGAATTT
>USPO01000200.1 GCA_900556575.1 uncultured Eubacteriales bacterium | reverse complement strand
GCTGCAAAACTCAAAGAGTTTTTTGACGGCCCCAGCCGGACAAAACGGGTTTTTACCTACAATATAGTTTATCTTAATGGAAAGTTGCATTTTGCCGCATCTCCGTAACTATTTTTTATAAACAGCTAAAATGAAATCAATGTGTTCAAATGCTGTCAAATCATTATCGAAATTTTTAAAATATCTTTCTTGTATATCATTATAATTTAAAAATTCATATATATGAAATCCGTATTTTTCAAGAATACTTTCTATTTCATTATAACTAAAGCAGGTTCTTATTTTATTGCCTGATTTATCGGTCATTTTAAGCATATTCTTGACTCTTTCCGAAACCGACGAGAATAGATGACTGTCGGGAAAATCAAATACAAGAGTTCCTCCGTCAGATAAGCATAATGAAAGATTTTTTAATAAATTTTCAATTTCATCCTTTGTAAGATAGTAAAATAACCCCAAGCATGATACAAAGGTTTTTAATGAGGAATTGAAGTTACTTTTTGAAATATCCTCAATAAAGCCCATTCCGGATAAATCGGAAGAAATATATACAGTATTCTGCGGCGGCTCAATTTCTGAATTATTAATGCGTCTTATTTTATCCTGTATTACTTCTTTTTTATCGATTTCAAAAACCTTCAGCTTAGGATTACTGTTTCTTAACGAAAATGTATCTAATCCGCTGCCTATAATTAAGTATTGCGTAGTACCAAGACTTAAATCTATTTTTAACGAATCCTCACAAAATCGGCTTCTTGCCAATGGAATTGGAGCTAAATAAGTATTAATATATTTGTTGCAGTTCTCCTTTGAGTCCGATATGAGATTTTTTATTTTTTCATATTCATGTGATGACAGAAGTTTTTTTGCCATATAGTCATTGAAAACTTTATTGCTTGAATTTTCGGCATGATAGGCACGGGCAAAGGCAGACATTAATGCGGTTAGATTTTTGTGTTCAAAAGCATTGCCTTTGTTTTTGTGCTTTTTATGTGTATATTCAAACAATCCATGATTGCTGCAAAAATAATATAGTTTACCACCATGCATTTTCGGAAATCTTACCGCCGAATCCTGTTCGGGATAAAGCCGCACCGTCAGCACCCTGTCATAGCTTACATATGAAACAAAGCTGATATAATGCTCCTTTGTCATTTCATGATTGATTTCAATATAAAAATCATTTTCGATTTCGGAGACAGATATATTATGCTCTTCGTCTGGCTGTTTTGCCTTTAATGCCTCCAATTCTCTGCCGCAGCAGATAACCCCGCTTTGACCGTTGACCTGCATAAAGCTTTGGCAATACGAACAAACGTAGAATTTTGTTCTTTTCATGTTTCCTATATCCTCCTTATTTTGCTCTATAACACCGTTTAACAATGAATTTGTACTTATTCCCAATACTTTTGCGAGCTCCGAAACCAAAGAAATATCGGGAAATCCATGTCCTGTTTCCCATTTTGAAACCGTTTTCGGCATTACTCCGAGAGCCTCAGCAACCTGTTTTTGCGTCATTCCCTTTGCTTTTCGCAATTGAAACAGCATTTTTCCGCTTTTAACTAAGTCCATGTTTATCACCTCAATTACATTATATATTATCGGTAATAAAAAAGCAATCCACGAAACGTTCTTTTTTTGCTTAATATATTGACTTTTCGCCTAAAATAAGCTATAATTAGGAGAAAAAGTTCACAAAAAGTGATGTTATGGAGCTTTGTCCCACAATAAGCAAATCATCGGTTGAGAACGGAATAAAAAAGCTGCTGAAGAAAGAGAAAATTATAAAATTAGGCAGCGGACGTTCAACATATTATGTGAGGAGCGATGCTTTCTGATGATACCAAAAGGAACAAAATACTTCCTTAAAAATACACTATGTAATAAATAATCAAAAATTGCACATTTGTTCAGTGGTTTTTCTCAATAAATCCGTCTTTTTTTTCACAAACCCTCTTGTAATTTTTATAAAAATGATGTATAATTATATATGCGGTATGAAAAATTACCGCATTAACAATTAAAAGGAAATACAAAGATTTTGATTTTTTAATGAAATTGAAAGGATTGTTTTAAAGGTGAAAATATATAATACTCTAACAAGAAAAAAAGAAGAGTTTGTTCCGATAGATAAAGATAATGTAAAAATGTATTCGTGCGGTCCGACAGTTTATGATTATTTCCATATAGGAAATGCACGACCGTTTATAGTATTTGATACAATGCGCCGTTATCTTGAATATCGCGGCTATAAGGTAACATTTGTTCAGAATTTCACAGATATTGATGATAAAATGATTAAGCGTGCCAATGCCGAGGGAATAACCGTAAAAGAGCTGGGCGACCGTTTTATTAAGGAATATTTTGAAGATTCACACGCTTTGGGAATACATGAAGCATCTGTTCATCCTAAGGCAACAGAAAATATAGACGCAATTATAGATATTGTGAAAAAGCTTGTTGATAACGGATATGCTTATGAAGTAAACGGAAACGTTTATTTCTCTACTAAAAAATTCAGAGAGTACGGAAAGCTTTCCAAGCAGCCGCTTGAGGATTTGGAGGCAGGTGCAAGAATTGATGTAAGCGATGAAAAGCATGATGCAATGGATTTTGCTTTATGGAAGGCACAGAAGCCCGGCGAGCCGGCATGGGAAAGTCCATGGGGAATGGGAAGACCGGGCTGGCATATTGAATGTTCAGCAATGGCAAATAAGTATCTGGGTGAAACAATCGATATTCACAGCGGCGGTCAGGATTTGATATTCCCGCATCATGAAAATGAAATAGCACAGAGTGAATGTGCAAACGGAAAGCCGTTTGCTCATTATTGGATGCATAACGGATATATTAATATAGATAATAAGAAAATGAGTAAATCGCTCGGCAATTTCTTTACTGTTCGTGACATCAGAGAGAAATACGACAGTGAAGTTATCCGTTACTTTATGCTCAGCGCTCATTACCGCAACCCAATCAATTTTGCCGATACATTAATGGAGCAGGCAAAAACAGCAGTTGAAAGGGTTTACACCTGTATTGAAAATCTTGAATTCTTATTAAAGAATGCAGAGGAAAAGGAGCTTTCGGAGGCAGATAAAAATGTAATGGCAAAGCTTGCGGAATACAAAGAAAAGTATCTTGCGGCTATGGATGACGACTTAAACACAGCCGGAGCAATAGGAGTTATATTTGAAATTGTTTACCTTGCAAATACAGACGTAACAGCGGACTCTTCAAAGTCGGTTATCGAAGCTGTTCTTGCTGAAATTCGTGAACTCGGCGGAGTACTCGGCTTATTCACAAAGACAAACGAGAAGTCACTTGATGAAGAGGTTGAGGCTCTTATTGAGGAAAGAAATGCCGCAAGAAAGGCTAAGGACTGGGCAAAAGCAGACGCAATAAGAGATAAGCTCAAGGAAATGAATATTGTATTAAAGGATACACCGAACGGTGTTCAGTGGAGTATTGCCGAATGATATTCAATTATGAATTTAAGAATAAAGATCCCCATATGGCGGCACCGCTGACGCTTGCGTATATAGGTGATGCTATATGGGAAATATATGTGCGTTCAAGAACAATAGAAGAACGCCCCGATATGCCGGTTAATAAGCTTAACAGAACGGTTGTGGGATTTGTAAAGGCTCATGGTCAGTGCGTGGCACTTGACGGAATAATGGAATCTTTAACAGAGGACGAGCAGTATGCGTTTAAAAGAGGCAGAAATGCAAATTCTCATACGGTAGCAAAAAATGCGTCCCTTGCGGATTATCGTCACGCAACCGGATTTGAAGCTCTTTTGGGATATGTTTATATGTCAAATGATGCCGAAAGACTTAATGAGCTTATGGAAAAGGCATATAATTCAGTTATAAATGCAGCGAAATAATTCGCTCATATATATACACACGCTCAGGGGGGATTTCCCCCGCAGGTACGGGCATATGTCCGATACCGCATATTTTAAGGAGGATAATAAAATGGACGAGAAAAGAGTTGTTGAGCTTTCAATCATAGCCAACAAGCATTTTGGATTCTGAGCAGTTTGAACAATTCATTGAGAATGTTAGGG
>USPO01000199.1 GCA_900556575.1 uncultured Eubacteriales bacterium | reverse complement strand
AACAGAGGGAGATGTTACATTCACTGACATAGATGAGAGTGCCTACTATGCTTCAGCTGTGAAGTGGGCAGCATTGCAGGGAATAGTAACAGGATATGATGAAAATACCTTTGCACCGAATGATACTATAACGAGAGAGCAGGCTGCGGCTATGCTGTACCGCTATGCAAAGAGTATAGGTGCAGATACGAGTGTCGGAGAGGATACCAATATTTTATCATATGATGATTACGGCAATATTTCAGAATATGCAATTCCGGCAATCTGCTGGACAGTAGGTTCGGGAATTATGAAGGGAAGAACAGACTCAACTGTTAATCCTGTTGATACTGTAACGAGAGCAGAAACCGCTCAGATTATATATAATTATATACAGTATTATAAAGCGGACTAAAGTAACAGAGTGCTGCAAAATTATGCTTTGCAGCACTTTGTAATATATTTTTACACAGATGAATTAAGAGGAAGGAGAATATTAATGAAGAAAAAATACAGTATACCGGAAATAAATATAGAGCCGTTCATGGAGGAATTAATTTTAACAACATCAAGTCCCGAACTCCCTAATGCTACATACATGGGAGCAAGTATAACAAGTGAAACGTTAAAATCACAGAAAACTATTGAAGATTAAGCGGAAAGGATAGGAAAGATGAAAAGAATATTAGCGATAATATTAACGGCTGTGATGATGGGTATATGTATCGCCGTACCTGCAAGTGCGGACGAAATAGGTACCGTATCGTCAGAAAATGCATCGGAGTACAGAACATTAAAGTTTAATATAACAACTCAAGGGGGAGGTGCGACACCGGAAGATAAAAAAATAAAGCCGGGAGACAAAAATATAACACTTCCGATACTTAAGGATACAGATGAATTGGAATTTGTAGGCTGGGCAGTAAGTGACACTGCAAATGTTCGATATTGGGTGGGCTATACATACAGCTATGATAATTTTAAGGATTTAGAATATGTGAATGGAGTATATACATTATATGCGTATTGGAGATTGAAAAGTAAAGATTGTACGGTTACAGTATTGGCAGAGCCTGAAACGGGAGGAACAGTCGATGGAAGTGATACATATGAAGCTTTGGAACATGTGAGCATAGCAGCAGCTCCAAATGAAGGTTACTTATTTGCCGGATTTTATGAGGACGGAAAAAAGGTAAGCGATGGAGAGTATGATGAGGATTGTAAAGAGTATGTATATGGCTTTGATGTAAATGAAAATCATGTTTTTGTTGCGAAATTTATAAAGATAATGCCGATAAAGTTTAAAACAGCTGCCGCAATAACAGACGGAAACGGAATTGGAACACTAAGATTTATATTTGAGGCTGAGGACGGAGAAACACCGGATTCATTCGGTGCATATTTGAGCAGTGTCGGAAGTGATGACAAGGCAAATAAGCTTGAATATAAGGGAAAACCTATTAAAGCTGGGGAAACATATTCGGTAGATGTAACAGATATTGATAGCGGTGATTTGCTCAATACATCATATTATGCGGTACCTTATGTTAAGTACGGTGATAAAGAAATAGTTTATGATCATCATAGTACAAATGCGAGTGATGTTATGCTGAAGTAGAATATATAAAGAAACGATGCTGCGGGATTTTAGCCTGCGACATCGTTTTTTGCTTTTTCGTATAGGATTTATCTATATCTAAACAGTGATTTTATATATTTTACTTTTTTCGTTATCTATGGTAAAATAAATACATAAGTTAATCAAACATATTTGGAAAACAGGATAATGAAAAGGAGTCAAAATGATGAATATACCATTTAGATTTGATTATGTAGGAAGCTTTCTCCGTCCGGCAGAGTTAAAGCAGGCAAGAGCCAATTTTGAGGCAGGTAAGATTAATGCCGAGGAGTTAAAGTCAGCAGAGGATAAGGCAATCATTGACCTTGTAAACAAGCAGAAGAAAGCGGGTTTCCACGTTATAACAGACGGTGAGTTCAGACGTGCCACATGGCATCTTGACTTTATGTGGGGATTTGACGGTGTTGCACATAAAAAGACGGAAAAGGGAGTTGCATTCCATGGCGAGTCGGCACTTATAGATGATACATGGATTGTAGGAAAGTTAAGTGCAAAAAATCATCCGTTTGTTGAACATTATAAGTTTGTAAAGGCTCTTGAGGATGAAAATACAGTTGCAAAGCAGACAATGCCGGCACCGGCACAGTTCCTTCAGCAGATGATTATTCCGGCAAATATAGAGTCCACAAGAAAGGTATATCCGACAGATGAGGAGCTGATTCAGTATATAGCAAACGGATATAAGCAGGTAATAAGTGATTTATATGCGGCAGGCTGCAGAAATATTCAGCTTGATGACTGTACCTGGGGTGTTCTTGTTGCCGAGGGCAGTGTAGCAAGATACGGAGAAGGTGCTGATTTTAATGAAATTGCAGAAAAGCTTTTGAGAGTCAATAACCTTGCGATTGAAGATAAGCCGGAGGATTTGACTGTTACAACTCATGTTTGCCGCGGAAATTACCATTCGGCATATTTCTCAAGCGGTGCATATGACCCTGTTGCAGAGCCGTTATTCGGACGTGAAAATGTTGACGGATACTATCTTGAGTTTGATGATGAACGTTCGGGAGGATTCAGACCGCTCGAAAGAGTAAGCAATAATAAGAAGGTTGTATTGGGACTTGTTACTTCAAAGTCACCTAAGCTTGAGGATAAGGAGCTTATTAAGGAAAGAATTAAGGAAGCGTCAAAGTATGTTCCGCTTGAAAATCTTTATTTAAGCCCGCAGTGCGGATTTGCATCATGCGAAATCGGAAACAAGCTTACGGAAGAAGAACAGTGGGCAAAGCTTGCACTTGTTAAGGAAGTAGCAGAGGAAGTTTGGAAATAATATATTGGGGCTGCAGTCTGTGCATTTTTCTACACCCCCGTGAGGCTGTAACAAAACTCTTTGAGTTTTGCAACAGCCTCATTATATTTGATTTCACATAAATTTAGAAATATACATTTTTATTTATTAATATTCATAAAATTCTTGACAAACAGCTATCGATGATGTATAATATAAGAGTCGAACATTTAACACTTTATCGCATTAGAGTGATAAAGTAATAGGAAAGGAATTATAGTTATGTCAGATTGGAAACTCCATACTCCGACGGGTGTTAATGATATTCTCCCTGAAGAGTGTTCGGAAAAAAAGGAAATAGAGGCTACAATATGGGCTGTTATGTCGGCTGCGGGATATAAAGAGGTAGAAACTCCGGCTTTTGAGTATTATGATTGTTATGTCGGAGAAGGCGGACAGATTTCGCAGGAGGCTATGTTTAAGTTCTTTGATGAACAAGGCAGAATACTTGCGTTAAGACCGGACTTTACAACCTCAATTGCCAGAATGGCGGCAACAAAGGCGGCTGATAAGAAAACACCGCTCCGTTATATGTATACCGGAAATGTATATCGTCATGAACAGACCGAGGGTGTAAGACAGCGTGAGATTTCACAGACGGGTATCGAGCTTATAGGTTCATATTCCTATCTTGCCGATGCAGAGGTTATTTCGTGTGCTATTGAGGCACTTTTGGCGGTAGGAATAGAGGAGTTTTCAATTGAAATAGGTCAGGTTGCTTTCTTCAACGGAATTGTGGAACAGGCGGGACTTGACGAGGCAATGACAGAAAAGCTTCGTGAAAGAATAGATTCAAAGGACAGCGTGGGTATTAAGCTTCTCGTAAAGGATTTAAATATTGAAGAGAATATGAAACAGCTTATCATTGACTTGCCTTATCTTTTCGGAGACGCATCAATACTTGAAAGAGCAAATGTCAAGGAGCTTAATTATACATCAAAGACCGCACTCGATAATTTGAAGAATATATATGATACTCTTTGCTCATATGGATTTGAAAAGTATATTTCACTTGACTTGGGTATGCTTCAGAGTATCGATTATTATACAGGCTCAATATTTAAGGGATATACGCACGGAATAGGATTCCCTGTATGTGCCGGCGGACGTTATGATAATCTTATGGGCAAGTTTGGCGCACCAAAGGGGGCTGTCGGTGTTGCCATGGGAA
>USPO01000198.1 GCA_900556575.1 uncultured Eubacteriales bacterium | reverse complement strand
CAGACGCTACTCCTCCGCAGCCGATAATTAACGCTTTGCCCATTATTTATATCCTCCTTGTATACAGAAATGTCAATGCGTATTTTTCGCATTGCAGTTCAAAATATTACTATTCTATTATACATTAATTTAACTTTTATGTCAATAGCTTATTTGATTTTGAATTATGAATTTACCTTAATTTTAGGATAGGATTTTTTCATCCTTGCACAGCATTCCTTTTTACAGAACGCTATTCCATACTTCAGTATATTTTTATACCTGTCCATTCTTATTTCACTGTCATATTTTCTGTTTTCTATCTGCTCCAATGCTTTTTCGGCTGTTTTCTCAAGCTCCTCTTCACTTCCGCATACCTTGAATTCTATAATTACCGCTGTTTCTCTCGGTCTTTTCTGCAATATCGTCAAATCCGTTCTTCCGTTTCCGTTCTCTCGGTTTGACTTTACTCTGTAACCCTCATAGCCCGTAAGTATTCCCGCTAAAAATCCATGATAAAAATTCTCCGCTGTATCATAAAAGCTTATTGTATCCTCCATTATTTCCGTTACACTCTCCGCAAATTCATCCGCTTTTCCCTCCAGCAGATAAGCATACAGGCGGCTCTTGTTTACATTTTTTGAGGTATGGCTCTTGAAGTAATTTCTTATTATCTTTCTGTAACACCTTCTAACCTCAAGGTTCGGTATTACCATTCTGTATTCCTCTTCCTCTCCTTCCTCTCCCGGTATTACCTCGATTATTTTTAAATAGCCCGTGTAATACAAAAAGCTCCAGATATTTTCTCCCTCCTCCTTTATATCCATGTAGGTCACGTTTTCATTGAGTGTTGTTGTTATACTCTTTCCCTGTATCAATTCCTCTATCTGTTCGTTTATTTCATCGTCCGCGTATTCAACAAGCGTCCTTATTATATCGTTTCCGCTTGTATTTATCCACCACGGCTGTGCCAATGCTTCGGGATTGTTATCCCATACTCTTATCTGATTTAATACGCTCCATGGGTTATATACCTCTGTTTTTCCAAACAAGTAGCCATCATACCACTTTTTTAAATCCTCTGCTTTTCCTTCCAATCCGTAATATTTCAAAATATCATCCGTTTCGTTCCTTGTAAATCCGAAATACTCCGAATATGCCTCTGATAATATAGAAACTGCCGTCAAATTATTAAGTCCTGTAAATACGCTTTCCTTCGATACTCTCAGACACCCTGTTATTACCGCAAGCTTAAGATTATCATTTGTCTTTAACCCCGATGAAAACAATGTGCGTATAAATCCTACCATTTCATTATAATATCCGTTCAGATACGCCGCCTCCAGCGGTACATCATATTCGTCTATCAGCAGCACTACATTTTTATTATAATAATCGTGCAGGCATGAGGATAATAATCTAATTGCATTTCCCATGATTTTAGGCTCTGCATCTTCACTCATTATCCTTTTTGCCTGTTCTCTTTCGTTTAGCTTTACCTTATCACTTTCCCACACATATCTATAATTTTCAAATTGATTTTGAATTGCTATTTTTATATAATAAAAAGCATCCTCAAAGCAGCTTTTCTTTGCCTCCTTTAAAGACAATGATATTACAGGATATGCATTCCGGTCTTTTCCCACTTCATCATAATGCTCCGCTATTTTCAGTCCGTCAAAAAGATATTCATTTCCCTTTTCTCTTATATCGAAAAAGTATTTCAGCATACTCATATTTAAGGTCTTTCCGAATCTCCTCGGACGCATAAACAGTACGTTTTTTTCTTCTCTTTTTAATATGTCGTATATCAGCATTGACTTATCCGCATAATATAAATTTTTATCTATTATCTCTTTAAAATTTTCATGCCCTATCGGCAGTACCTTTTTCCTGCTCATAATTTCACTTCCTTTATTAAAGCCTTTGATTTTCATATTATATCTCTTTATTATTATAGCACAAAATAAAGTAAGTTTCAATACACTTTGCCCATTAATTCATAAACCAAAATGAGACACAGCTAAAATCAGCTGTGCCTCACATATATAAATTATAAATTCTTTGAAAGATTAATCATTTCAAGTGCTGACATTGCACAGTCATAACCCTTATTGCCTGCCTTTGTACCTGCTCTTTCTATTGCCTGCTCAATGTTCTCTGTTGTAACAACTCCGAACAATACCGGAATACCTGTTTCCATTGATGCCATTGCAATGCCCTTCGCAGTTTCATTGCACACATAATCATAATGACTTGTCGCACCTCTTATAACAGCTCCCAAACAAATTACCGCATCATATTTACCGCTCTGCGCCATCTTCTTTGCGATAAACGGAATTTCAAATGCACCCGGTACCCATGCACATTCAATATCATCCGATGCCACACCATGACGGCGGAGACAGTCATCTGCACCACTTACAAGCTTTGACACAATAAATTCGTTAAATCTTGACGCTACGAGTCCTATCTTTAATCCTTCTCCACAGTAATTTCCTTCTAATAGCTTCATTGTTTATTTCTCCTTCTATATTATAATTAATATATTGTCATTTAAATTAAGACCGCCGCAAAGCAAAGTCTTTGGTCAGCCTCATTAATACTTAAGCAAATGTCCCATCTTATGCTGCTTTGTTCTCAAATAAAATTCATTTTCCTTTTTTGCCGGAATCTGAATTGGTACTCTTTCCACAACATCAATTCCATATTCGGATAAATCATCTATCTTTTCCGGGTTATTGGTCATAATCCTAAGTTTCGTTGCTCCCAAATCCTTGAACATCTGAGCCCCTTCACTGTAATCTCTCAAATCCGGTGCAAATCCAAGCTTTACATTTGCTTCTACTGTGTCATATCCCTGCTCCTGCAATGCATATGCTTTGATTTTATTTAAAATTCCTATTCCTCTGCCTTCCTGACGGAGATACAGAATTATTCCTCTGCCCTCGGCTTCTACCTTTTTCATTGCCTCTGCAAGCTGTTCTCCGCAGTCACAGCGATTTGAACCGAACACATCACCCGTCAGACACTCGGAATGCACCCTTGCAAGCACAGGTTCACCGTTTGATACATCACCCTTTACCAATGCAATATGCTCATTTCCATTAATTTTGTTACGGTATCCGTAAATGTCAAAATCACCGTACTTTGTCGGCAGCTTTGCCTGTGATACACGTTCCATTATCTTATCGTTTGCACGTCTGTATCTTTGTAAATCTCTTATTGTAATAAATGTTAAATTGTGTTTCTTTGCAAATTCGATAAGCTCCTTTGTTCTCATCATCTTACCGTTATCCGCCATAATCTCACAGCACAGACCTATCTCACATAAGCCGGCAAGACGGCACAAATCCACCGTTGCTTCAGTATGTCCGTTTCTTTCAAGAACTCCGCCCTTTTTTGCCTCAAGAGGAAACATATGTCCCGGACGCCTGAAATCTGCGGGATGTGCATTTGGCTCTGTACATTTTCTCGCCGTTAAGCCTCTTTCCTCTGCACTTATTCCGGTTGTTGTATCTACATGGTCAATAGACTCTGTGAATGCCGTTTCATGATTATCCGTATTTCGTGCAACCATCTGTCTTAAGCCGAGTCTTTTGACATTTTCACTGCTCATAGGCATACAAATAAGCCCCTTCGCAGCACTTGCCATAAGATTCACATTTTCTGTTGTTGCAAATTCTGCGGCACATATCAGGTCGCCTTCATTCTCTCTGTCCGGATCATCAGTAACAAGAATCACCTTTCCGTTTTTCAAATCCTCTATTGCCTGCTCTATTGCGGCAAATTCAAATTCTGCCATCTGTCATTCTCCTAAAATCCATATTTTCTTAGAAAATCCTCTGTAATTCCGCTTTCCTTTTTTGCGCTTGAACAAAGCCTTTCCACATATTTTCCGACAACATCATTTTCTATATTTATTCTGTCGCCTATATTTTTATTCAAAAGCGTCGTTTCCTCTCCGGTATGCGGTATCAGTGAAACCGCAAAAGCATCATTGTATAGCCTTGCGACTGTAAGGCTTACTCCGTCAAGAGCAACCGATCCCTTCATTATAATATACCTCATTAATTCCTCATTTGCCGAAATTGTTACCCAAACGGCATTTGCTTCTCTTTCGTATGAAATCAGCGTACCAGTTCCGTCAATATGCCC
>USPO01000197.1 GCA_900556575.1 uncultured Eubacteriales bacterium | reverse complement strand
GTACCGCACACAATGCTGTTACTTTCTTTTTCATAAATTTACTCCTTACATAATTAAAATTTTTCTTTAATTTATTATAAAATTTATAATATCTATTATTTTTGTATTTTGGGGAACATCATGTAAAAGCATTAATATTCCCCTTTTTGTAAATCAGTTTTCAGCCTTTATTTCTGTTCTCATATTCTCGGCTTCCTTCAAGTTATATAGCCTCAGCAAAGTTACTATAACTTGCTCCTTTGTTATACTTCCATTAGGATTAAATTTGCCATTTTCCATTCCCTGCATGAGTTTTAATCCCGTGACCTTTGATACATAACCCTTCGCCCAATCTGATATTTGCTCATTATCGGCATATTTCAAGCTGTTTGCAGCCGTAATATTATCAGGAAATAATATGTCATATGTATTGCTAAGAACTTTTGCATATTCTTCCCTTGTTATACTATCATGCGGCGCAAACTTTCTTTTTGCTTTTCCGTCAAATATACCCTGCCTGTAAATTCCTATTATATCTCTTTCATTTGTATCGTCAAATACCTCCCATCTATCCACCCGCGATAAATCTTCTTTGTTATCGGCATCAAATTTAACAAGCAGTGCCTTTACCAAATGGCAAACTTCCGACCTTATTATATTATCCGTATAGCCTATCTGATTCCATTCAGGTACTAAATCTAAATCTATCGATTCCTTGACTTTTTCTTCTGCCCATTCTGATGGTTCTTCTGAAACATTATTACTATAATCATATTTATCAAAGCCAAGACTTTCTATAAAATCACATATTTTATAGAAATACTCCTCATCTATAATATACCCTTTGTTCCAATCCTTTATATATTCTCCATTCTTATCTTTTTTTAATTCCTCTACTGCAAAAATATAAATTTTTATAATATGTTCATTTCCGCCATTATACTTAATTGATAATTTAACACCATCAAGGTCAAACGGTCTTCCTATTTTTTCTTTTTCCGGTATAGATCTAAGACCATGAATCAATCTTTTTATTACTTTATCATCGGTAATTATATATGGCATTTTACTTCTTATTCTTACATAATCATCTTTTTCAAAAAGATTGTACGATTCATAACCAAACTCTATACTTTCTATATCCTGTACGTCACTTATGTCTATAGCATGAACATTTATCATTGCCATAATAAGCATTACATTAATTATAAATATTACTTTTAGTATTTTTTTTATCATTGACGATACTCGCCTCCTAATGAATACGCGAGTACTGCACACAATGCTGCTACTTTCTTTTTTCATCTTATGTGTTTCCTTTCTTTTTATTTAGCTTCAAAACTTGCAATAATCTTTCTTACCTCATCATCTAATCCACCATTGTAATATATGTCATCACGAACATAGTAAAACATATACATATCATCATTTTTTTCTATTATGTAAGCAGTTACATAATAATCATAGTAATCACCCGATACATATATATCCTGCCAATGCAGTTCTGTACCATCTACATTTAATGCCTTTGGTGATTCATACAGTTCTGAATATTTAAAGGTATCCATTGCATTCGAAGCTGCCTGTGAAACAACCTTTGGAATTGTTATCTTAACTCCGCTATCTGATTTCACAGAAATTTTTGATGCTGAAATATATGCGCCTGTAGATACATTTTCAATCGTTTTTTCACCAACCACATTCCACTTGTTGGAAGCTGCTATTTTTCCGCCTGCAATATCAAGCTTTATACTTTCTCCCAAATCACTGTCACGAAGTATCTTTCCCAATTTGCCTGAATCAGGCTCCGATACCTTAAATGTTGAAAGCATAACTTCTGCCTCTTTTGATGTAGGTGCCTCCAGCATTACATTATATATATAATCACCTACTTCAATAAATACATCCTTGCAGAAATACTTATTCTTACCTTTTCCATTATATGAAACTGTATAGTAATATGAATTTCTGCCCAAAACAGTGCCATTCTGAACTTCACTTACCTCAGACATATTTCTATTCAATGTATTTTTTTCTAAATTACAATCATATTCTGCAATTGATTCAGCAGTTACCGTATCACTCTTAGAAACTACTTCTATTCCCAAAACATTATTACTATTATATGGATTTACAAAAATAAATTTATTTGTTCCTGAACTTTCAGACATTTTCCACTCAGGATTAACTTTTACAGAAAAACCATAATCGTCACTTGTAAATACACGCTTAGCATTATCTACATTTGACAAATCATAAATGTCACGCTTAGCAAATGTTGAGAAACTTTCAACTATATCAAAAAGCTCAGCTTCTGTATTTTCTTCAATATCCGCACCGGCTATTATCCTATACGCACGTTTTTCGGAAACATACTCAAATAATTCCACACTCTTTTCTTTACTTTTTCCCTTTATATGAATAATCGTCTGATCATTTCCATCCTTGTTTTTCTCAGAAACTGAAATAGTATGCTGTGAGAATAAGCTCTTAGCATCATTATATTCTTCTTCCGGATCCACTCCATTTATATCCGAAATAACCCTTACCGTAATTCTGCTATTACCGCTTTCTGATTCAAAAACGAGCATATCACCTTCAAATGAATGTTTTGTCAACTTATAATTTTTCGGATTTTTCATTGACCATCCATAATAACTGTCGCCTATAAACTCCTTATCCGTTGTTCCTTCTACTGTTGAGGCTGTTTCTTTAGCTGCTTCCTTTGTTACGGTTATAAGTCCATCGTTATAATCAACCTTTGCTCCGAACGTTTCGCTTATAAATCTAAGCGGAACCATCGTTGTATCATTATAAAGTTCAGGTGCAGCAAGCAGTTCTTCAGCATGTGTATTCACCTGTGCCGACTTTGAACCTATTTTTATTGTTATATCAACATCAAGATACTTTAAATTCACACTCTGCTCTTCACCGTTCCAGTTAACCTCCGCACCGAATGCCTCGGTTATTACTCTGATTGGCACAAGTGTTGTTCCCTCGCCTACAACATACGGAGCCGTTACTTCCATAGGCTGTCCATTTACTGTTAATGTGCTGTCACCAACCTTAAAACTAATCTCTGTCTTTTCAGGCACATCAGCCGCAAATGCTGACGGTATCATACCTCCTATAACTGCGAGTACCGCACACAATGCTGTTACTTTCTTTTTCATAAATTTACTCCTTACATAATTCAAATTTTTCCTCAATAAGTTGTCCTATTATTTACCTTTCCTCACCCGCATCAGTATCAAACAAACCTTTAATTTGTCTCCATACATGAACAAATTCCATGACATATTGCTGAATGATCACTATACCTATCATCTTCAAACCATATATAGTTTGTTATATCACTTTAATTCAAAACATAACTTATATTTATATTCATATCGGTACCGCCTCTGTTCACCGACATATTAAGAGTATCTGTGAATGTATCTCTTATCGCTTTATTATAATCAGTAATGCTATGAACTGATACTCCGTTTACAGCATTTACGATATCACCGTTTAAAAGCTCGGGCGACGATGAATTTTTCACAGTCAGTCCTTTATTCGTAGGAAGTCCTATTCTTGCCTCCCAGGATTCATCAAATGAAGCCGAAATATCAGGACGAACAACTTTTCCATTAGTTTCAAACTGCCTTAATACATAGCTGACTGTTTCAGACGGTATCGAAAATGCCATTCCTTCTATGCCTACACCCGAATACTTGCTTGAATTTATTCCAACCAATGTGCCTGTAAGGTCAATCAATGGTCCTCCGCTGTTTCCGGGATTTATTGCTGCATCAGTCTGTATCAGCGGATACATTGAATTTTTAACATTAACATCCAATCCGCTTATTATTCCTTTTGTCGCAGAATTTCTCATATTCAGTGAAAGAGGGGTTCCAATTGCTATTACAGTTTTTCCTGGTAAAATACCAGCACTTGTATCCTGCATCTTTATCGGCGTCAATCCCAAACGATTAATTCTTACTGTAGCCAAATCGGACTCCTTATCAATACATTCTACAGTTCCCGGCCAGCTTGTACCGTCATTAAACACAATGGTTATATTCGTTATATCCTCTACAACATGTGCATTCGTCAGAATTAGTCCGTTAGATTTAATAACGACTCCCGTTCCGTGTGCGGTTGTTTCATTATAGCTTGT
>USPO01000196.1 GCA_900556575.1 uncultured Eubacteriales bacterium | reverse complement strand
TATAGAGGTAGATATTTCGAATGGTATTATTGAGGCTATAAGAGGAACCAAGAAGGAAACTACTCTTTCCGGTGCTACAGTTAAGAGCATTTCTATAAATCCGGAGCTTACAGTAACAATCAGTCATGCAGATGAGGAGTATGATGGAACAACATATACGGTTGATGATAATGTATCTGTAAAGAAGAATGGTCTTACATCATCAATGGATCAAATTTATGCAGGAGACAGAGTGACCTTAACTTTGAAATATGGCGTAATAACCAAGATTGTTGCAACTTCGACGACTGTAACAAAAGAAGGAATAATTAATGAAATAGTGTTCTCGGATACACCAAAAATCACAGTAACAACCGATGGTAAGCAGAGCGTATATGATGTAACTAAGGACTGTGAAATCACTGTAAATGGTGAGGAGTCGGATTTGTATTCATTCAGAGTGGGAGATAAGGTAACTCTTACAATAGAGAGTGATGCAGTAAAGAAAATTAAGGCTACATCGACAACAAATTCAGCCGGAAGTGTTTCGGGAACCGTTGCAAGCATTAATTCGTCATATGGATTTATAAATGTTGATACAGGAAATGGAAATATTCAGACGGTATTTTGTTCTGATAATACAACTAAGTTCTTAACAATTGACGGTGTTATGAAGAAAATGTCAAATGTCAAAACCGGTGACAGTGTTCAGGTAAATGGAACTGTTTCAAACGGTGCATTTGTTGCAAAGGTAGTACTTATAACTGCTGAGGCAGCTCCATCAACAAATAAATAATGTATCTGTCAAGGGGATGCTGCATTGGCACATCCCCTGTTTTTTTCAAAATACCAATGGGTATTTTGTGAAAATACAATTCTTTCAAATATATAGAAAGGTAGGATGCTTATGATAAATTTTATGAAAAATAATATGGATTATTTCAAAAAGTTTCTACTGGGTCTTGCAATTGTTATAGTATATAAAACTTTTGATAACCTGGCAGCTATCTTTCACAGTTTTGGAATTGTCTTAAAAGCATTCAGTCCGTTTTTTGCCGCCTTGATAATTGCATATATGCTTCATCTTCCGGCAATTAAACTTTCAGTGCTGATTAAAAAAATAAAAAATACGTATATCTCAAAACACTCTTACGGAATAAGTATATTACTGGTGTATATTATTACTCTTCTTCTTTTAGCAGTGACGATAAGTTCAATTGTTCCGGCATTATATCAGAATGTTTTGGATTTTACAATTGCTCTTCCGAGTTATATGACGCAGGCATACGAAAGTTTTAGTAAGCTTGATGCGGTTCAGAAGCTGAATATACAGGATAACCTTCCTGGATTTGAGCAGATTATGTCATCCGTTCTCAAGGTACTTGATATCAATAATTTAGGAAATTATATAGGGCAGGTGTTTTCTGTAACATCAAGTGTTCTGAATGCATTTATTGCAATAATTGGCTCTATATATATGCTCCTTGATAAGGATAGAATTTTGAGAAGCAGCGAAAAGCTTATCAGACTGATTTTTAAGGAAAAGAGAGCAGAGTCGATAATTGAACATTCAAGAAGAATAAATATTATTTTTACGAAGTATATTTATTGCAGACTTATATGCAGCGTAATTTGCGGAACAGTCTGTGGAATTGTGCTTTCTATTATGCGTGTGAAATATGCACTCATACTTGCAATATTCATTGGTGCAATGGATATGATTCCATATTTCGGTTCAATAATTTCATGCCTTGTTGCAATAGGAATAACCTTCATAACAGGAGGTGTATGGAAAGCATTATGGGTTACTGTTGCCTTGCTTATAATTCAGCAGCTTGACGGAAATCTTTTGGCGCCGAAACTTATGGGAAATTCACTCGAACTCAGACCACTGTGGATTGTCATTGTGGTATTTGTCGGCGGAAAACTGTTTGGATTTTTGGGAATGCTTTTAAGTGTTCCGGTAATTGCTGTAATAAGAGCAATTGCGAGTGATTATATAGTAGAACTTCAACAGAAAAAAACAATTCAGAATGAAGAAAAATCAGATACAACGGAGGAAACGCAATGAAAGTTGGCATAATAGGCGGCGGAGCTGCGGGACTTTCCGCTGCAATTGCAGCTGCCGAACAGGGAGCGGAGGTCTGCATATATGAAAGCGGCAGCCGCTGCGGCAGAAAAATCCTTGCAACCGGAAACGGACGCTGTAATATGACGAATGTCAATGCGGAACTGAAAAATTATCACGGAACAAATCCGGATTTTATCAAGGGTGTTATGAACAGGTTCTGGGTTAATGAAACTCTTGACTTTTTTGAAGAACTTGGCATTGTTCCAAAGACAGAGGATAAAGGCAAGGTGTATCCTAATTCCGACCAGGCATCAGCTGTGCTTGATGTTTTACGGATGAGAATTGAAACAGACGGTACAGAGCTTATAACAGGGTTTGAGGTTTCCGAAATAGTAAAGAAAAACAGCGGTTTTGAGATACGCTCCTTTGACGGAAAAAAAGCCTATGCGGACAGGGTTATAGTAGCTGCGGGAGGAAAAGCGGCACCGAATCTTGGTTCAAACGGTGTCGGTTATAATTTGCTGAAGTCATTCGGGCATAAAATAACGGAATTAAGACCATCGCTTGTGCAAATGAGAACAGCGGGTGATACGGCGAAAAAGCTGAAAGGTATAAAGTTTGACGGAATTGCAAGGCTTGGCAGGTATGAAGAGGACGGAGAAATTCTCTTTACCGAATACGGTCTTTCCGGTCCGCCGGTTTTTTCGCTGTCATCGAGATATGACGGACAAAAATATATAGAACTTGATATTATGCCAAAATACAGCAAGGATGATATTATAAATATGCTCTATATGAGGATTGCAAGAAATCCTGAAATAAGCCTTGAAAACTTTTTTGTAGGTATGATAAACAAGAGGATAGGACAGGTTCTTTTAAAAGAACTTGGCATTGCACCGCTTTCAAGAAAAAGCTGCACACTTTCCGAAAAGGAAATACAAGCCTGTGCAAATGGTTTGAAACATTGGAAGTTTGAAATAACCGGTACGCAGTCGTGGAACAATGCGCAAGTTACAAAAGGCGGAGCATTGACGAAGGATTTTAATCCGTCAACAATGGAATCAAAGCTTGTAAAGGGATTGTATGCCGCAGGTGAGATTTTGGATATAGACGGTGACTGCGGCGGCTATAATCTGCAATGGGCATGGTCGAGCGGAATTACAGCCGGACGTGCTGCCGCAAAATAACTGATTTTGATTAGGAGTATAAAAAATGCGAGATTCAATGAAGATAACGGTGCCGTATCAAATATGGATGACTGTTCTGACGCATATTGAGGCAGCTGGAATAGCTTTTGTGTTTCAGACGGTTGCTTTTTGGTATTTTATAGGCAAGGGAGCATTTAAGCCGATATTGGGCATTATTTTTACAATTATATATGCCGGATTTATTTATCATATTGTCAGAAAAATGGCGGTTAAAGATTACAAAAGCTACACTCCTTTAAAGCCGAGTGCCGTAAAGGGTGTAATGTTTGGAGTGATTTTATCTCTGATAACACTTCTGCTCTATATAGGATGGAAATTGTTATGGATGTATTCATCAACAGACGGAAGTCTGAACGGAGCATTTGCGACTGTGTATAACTTTGTGTTTACATACTGGACATTTCCGTTTTTCGGGCTTATGAATACAGATGCGGGACATATTTCGGTAATAGGTCAGATCGTTATGTTTGCCGTTCCGATTGCTGCCGCATCGGCGGGATATTTATCTGCAAAGTATAATATAGACCTTGTGGACAAGTTCCAGCGTTCGGTATATGAAAAGCCGGAGGATGAGGAGTAAGCGGCGATAGGTCAGCATACCTGTAATCGAATAACGGTGCCCGTACATTCCGTGTGAGTGTACGGGCATTTTGTATGCAAAAAGGCAGGTCGTAATTACATTTCTTACCCAATGCAAAACCATTTGTGAAAAATAGATGCTTTATTTAACGTAAAGAACGTGATATAATGATGCTGAAGAATATGGCGAAGGAGCATATGCAATACCATGCAGAAAGCGGCATTTCGCGATTCCAGAACGACGCATCTGTTTTCGTTTCTTACAATCAGCATACTGCCGGTGCTGGTCTGTATTATCATGCTGGGCGCAAATAATCTGGCTACA
>USPO01000195.1 GCA_900556575.1 uncultured Eubacteriales bacterium | reverse complement strand
TTTCAGTTTTATACGGGAATGACTCCTGATTCAATATCGGAAATTACCTGCGCCGCAGCGTGTTCCTCATTTGTTACGGTAATATATTTTGCGGCTTTTTTGATGGGTTCTATTGCGTTTGCAACAGCAATTCCTATTCCAGACATTGTAATTAGTGTCAAGTCGTTTTCATTGTCTCCCATGCCTATTATACGGTTCGGAGAAATATTTAATATCTCGGCAAGCTTAGGCAATGCACTGCCCTTTGTAGAGTCTTTTGGGAGCATTTCATAGTACCATGGACTCGATTGCATATATTCAAATTCATCAGCCCACGGACTGTCTGCGATTGCCTGACGTACAGTATCAACGTCATCGGGTTCTGTCATAAATATGACTTTAAGCCACTGTTCTTTTATTTCATCCAAGGTACAGTAGTTATCCGGGAAATTTTCATATACCTTATGTTCTTCTGTCTGCTTGTTTACCTTTGGAAAATAAACACCGTTTTCGCAGCCAACAACTATGCCTGCCTGAGGAACAGCTTCATTTATAAAGTCGACTACCATTCTTGAGTCGGGGTTAAGCTTTTTCATCCATAAGAATTTTTCGGCATCAAGGTCATATATTGCCGTACCGTTTGAACAAATTATAGGTGCATTCGGATGTATATAATCAAGCATAGCCTTTACACCAAGCGGCATTCTGCCAGTTGCAAAGGTAAAATATCCGCCCTCGCTCATAAAATACTTAAGTGCTTTTATATTTTCGTCGGATACTCTCTTATCTGCGGTAAGAAGTGTATCGTCAAGATCCGTACAAATTAAAATTCCATCAAATTTTCCCATTATCATTTCTCCTTTAGATATACTCGCTCAATATCAGTGCATTTTCCGCTGCTGTCAATATCAAATATACATCCGCAAAGCTGTCCTTTTCCTCCGGCAAGTTCAAATTTACCGGGCATACCGTTTACCATTCTGTCAAGTATGATGTGAACATTCATGCCAAGAACAGAGGTTCTTGCACCGGTCATTCCAAGGTCGGTTATATAACCGCAGCCTTTTTGCAATATCTGTTCATCTGATGTTTGTACATGGGTGTGAGTGCCGAAAACAGCACTTACTTTTCCGTCGAGAAAATATCCCATTGCCTCTTTTTCGCTTGTTGCTTCGGCATGGAAGTCAACCAATATAGTATTTGTTTTTTTTCTTAACTTTTCTACTTCTCTTAATGCAGCGTCAAAAGGGGAGTCTGCGGGATCCATATAAACTCTGCCTATTAGATTTATAATTCCGACAGCCTTTCCGGATTTTGTATGTATGAGCATAGAACCTCTGCCCGGAACATTTCCGCTGTAATTTGCCGGACGGATAACATTATCTTCATTATCAAGTATATGTGCTATCTCTTTTGCACCCCATGTATGGTTTCCGAGTGTGAAGCAGTCTACCCCTGCACGCATCATTTCATTATAGGTTGAACGTGTCATTCCTCTGCCGTGACTTGAGTTTTCTCCGTTTGCAATAACCAAATCAATTCCTTTTTGATATTTAAGTTCATCGACATATCGGAAGAGCATATCTCTGCCTATACGGCTGACGACATCACCAATAGCTAATATTTTCATTCTGTTTTTTTGCCTTTCATTTTAATTAATTAAAAATTAGGAATAATGAATTAATCTGTTTCATAATCCATCATTCCTAATTTTTAATTTAATAAAAAAGGAGCATCCGACAGACGGTAGAAGCGGGGCAGGGTTCCGAAAGGGCAGTACCTTTATCGCACTGCGTTATGAAACGTCTGACCACATCCGGCGGATGCTCCAAATTTTGACTTTGTTATAACCTAAGCACAGATATCCTTCGGCTTTAAGGCAACGAAGTTTTAAAGAATTAACACTCCCTGCATAGGCTGCAATGTGTAACAAGTCATGCTTTTAGTATAAAAGCAGAAACATTGCTATGATTTAAAAGAATTAAAAACAAGCGGCTTATTTAGCGTAATCAACCGCTCTTGTTTCTCTGATCAAGCTTACCTTGATTTGACCCGGATATTCAAGTTCAGATTCTATTCGCTTAACAATATCCTTAGCAACGAATACCATTGATTCATCATTTACTACATCAGGCTTGATCATAATTCTTATTTCACGTCCGGCTTGAATAGCATATGATTTTTCAACACCATCAAAGCTGTTTGCGATTTCTTCGAGCTTTTGTAAACGCTTTATGTATGTTTCAACATTTTCGCGTCTTGCACCAGGTCTTGCCGCAGAGATTGCATCTGCTGCCTGAACGAGACACGCAACAAGTGTCTGAGCCTCAATATCACCGTGGTGGGCGAGAATAGCATGGATAACATCCTTGTTTTCACGGTATTTCTTTGCAATATCTGCGCCTATGGTAATATGTGAACCCTCAATTTCGTGGTCAACAGCCTTTCCTATATCATGGAGAAGACCTGCACGCTTTGCGAGAGTTAAATCACAGCCAAGTTCGCCTGCCATTACACCCGCAAGGTGAGATACCTCAATACTGTGTTTGAGTACATTCTGACCATAGCTTGTCCTGTACTTGAGTTTACCCAAAAGCTTGATAAGTTCAGGATGGAGTCCGTGAACTCCGGTTTCAAAGGCTGCATTTTCACCCTCTTGCTTTATGATGGAATCAACCTCTTTACGAGCTTTTTCAACAGTCTCTTCAATACGGGCCGGATGAATTCTGCCGTCAGAGATAAGCTTTTCAAGTGCAAGTTTTGCAACCTCACGTCTGATAGGATCAAAGCTTGATACAACAACGGCCTCCGGTGTATCATCAATTATAAGATCGACACCTGTCATTGTTTCAAGAGTACGGATGTTACGGCCCTCACGACCGATAATGCGTCCCTTCATTTCATCACTAGGAAGGTTTACAACCGATACTGTTGTTTCGGCAACGTGATCCGCAGCAACCTTTTGGATTGATAATGCGACAATCTTTTTGGCTGTACGTTCAGCGTTTTCTTTGGCTTCCTGCTCAATTTCTTTAACCATAACAGCTGCATCATGACGAGCCTGACCCTTTATCTCTTCCATGATAATGTCCTTTGCCTCATCATGAGTCAAACCTGAAATTCTTTCAAGTTCAGCTGTCTGCTGTTCTTTAATTTCTGTGATTTCTTGTTCTTTTCGGTCCAAATTCTTAATTTTTTGGTTAAGAGTCTGTTCCTTCTTTTCCAAATTTTCAGTCTTTTTGTCTAAATTGCTTTCTTTTTGATCAATTCTGCGTTCCTGACGGCTGATTTCACCGCGGCGCTCCTTAATTTCCTTGTCAAATTCAGCACGCATCTTCTGATTTTCTTCTTTTGCTTCGACCATAAGCTCACGCTTTTTTGCCTCGGCATTTTTTTCAGCTTCTGCTAATATAGACTTTGCCTGTTCCTCGGCACTTCCTAAAACGGCTTCTGCGGTTTTCTTTCTGTAAGCGATACCCTTGTTGTATGAAACAACTACGGCGGCTGCACAGACAATAATCGCAATAATTATAGTTATGATAATACCTATTATTATCAACACCCCCTGTTTACTTTCTTTAATGCATCACTGTATCAAACAATGATTGGCAATCCCTGCAAGGGGTCATCCGCTTTGGCTGCTTTCCGTAAAAATGATATACATTTGCAGGTAAGAGTATTCATTTACAAAGAGCATTCCAAAAGGACGCTCCTATCAGCCGGAATAATCCGGCACGGGATAATATAAAATAATTCCGTTTACAGAAAACATTATTTTTTTAAAGAATATTAAGCAATTATATTTTACAACATTTTGACCAAAATGTCAAGGGTTTTGAACTTTTTTTGAATAAAAATCAAAAAATTCGGATAATTTGCAGTTATGAATGGTTATAATTTGTCGTTGTTTTGAGGCTTGGTATTAAATAATACATTATTTGTTTTGTAATTAAACCTATTTTTATATTCGGACAATGTATAGCTGGTATATTTTTTGAAAATAGTGTTTATATACTGTGGGGTAAGTTCAAAGTCGTCATATATTACATATATGGGACGGTCTGTATTTTCAAGCTCATCTTTTATTTTGTCAACTCTTGCACGATTTACAAATTCGGTAAATGTCATTCCTGTATTTTTCTTAAAAAAGCGGCATAAATAAGGAGCTGTAAAATTCAGCAGC
>USPO01000194.1 GCA_900556575.1 uncultured Eubacteriales bacterium | reverse complement strand
GCTGACAATGATTGTTACATTTCGGGCAGCGTGTCAGTGATGAATTAAATGTAAATTCATCAAGCTCATCTTCTTTTAATATGTCGCACTGTTCTCCGTTCCAGCGTTCCTTTGCGATAAGAGCAGAACCGAAAGCACCCATCAGACCCGCAATATCCGGTCTTACTACGTTTTTACCCGTCAAAAGTTCAAAGCAACGGAGAATTGCATTATTATTAAATGTTCCACCCTGAACAACAATGTTGTCGCCCATTAAATTCGGGTCACGGAGCTTTATAACCTTGTATAAAGCATTTCTTACAACCGAATATGAAAGTCCGGCACTTATATCGCCGACCGTTGCACCTTCTTTTTGAGCCTGCTTAACGCTTGAATTCATGAATACGGTGCATCGTGTACCCAAATCAACCGGATTATCTGCTTTTAATGCTTCTTGCGAGAAAGCTATTGTATCAAGACCGAGACTCTCCGCAAAGGTTTGGATAAATGAACCGCAGCCCGATGAACAGGCCTCGTTAAGCATAATCGAGTCAATAACTCCGTTCTTTATCTTCATGCATTTCATATCCTGTCCGCCGATATCGATAATGAAATCGACACCTGGTGAAAAATGATTCGCAGCCTTGTAGTGTGCGATTGTTTCTATTTCACCCTCATCAATTCTGAATGCAGTTTTCAGAAGTAATTCGCCGTAACCTGTTGTACAGGCATTTGCAATAAATGCATCCTTTGGGAGCTTTGAGTACATATCACGAAGAATATTAATTCCTCTTGTGATAGGTGAGCCTTCATTTTTTCCATAAAAGCTATATATTATTTCGTCATTTTCGTTTGTCAGAACTGCCTTGATTGTGGTAGAGCCTACATCAAGACCGAGGAATACAGGACCGTGTGCATCCTTTATATCGGCACGCACCGCCGTTTGCTTTCCGTGGCGTTCATCAAATTCTTTTTTTTCTTCATCATCAAGGAAAAGCTTTCGCATTCTTGTAATTTCCGCCGCAACTCCCTTTGAATGTGCAAGCTTATCCGCAAGGTCATCGAGAGTTATGTATTTGCTTTCATCATACATCATAGATGCACCGAGTGCAACGAAAATCTGTGCATTATCAGGTATGTTAAATGACTTTGCATTATCCTTTAATGTTTCCTCAAACTGTTTTCTCAGCTGCGGAAGGAAGTGCAGAGGACCTCCGAGGAAAACTATATTTCCCTTTATCGGGCGTCCCTGAGCAAGTCCCGATATTGTCTGGGTAACAACAGCCTGAAGAATTGAAGCTGCAACATCTTCTTTTGCAGCACCTTCATTCAGAAGCGGCTGGACATCTGATTTTGCGAAAACACCGCATCGTGCTGCGATAGGATATATAATCTTATGTTTTTCGGCAAGCTTGTTAAGTCCGTCTGCATCTGTTTTTAATAATATTGACATCTGGTCAATAAATGAGCCTGTGCCTCCGGCACAGGTACCGTTCATTCTCTGCTCCAGTCCGCCGGAGAGATATAAAATTTTCGCATCTTCGCCGCCAAGTTCAATAACAACATCTGTATCCGGCAAAAATTCCATTATGGCAGTTTTGTTTGCGATTACTTCCTGAACAAACGGAAGACCGAGCATATTTGCAAGAAGGAGACCGCCGGAACCTGTTATAACCACTGTGAAAGGTTCATCCTTCACTACCGGTTTAACTTCGGTGAGAAGTTCAGCAACTGTCGATTTAATATCCGAAAAATGTCTCCTGTATTCACTGTATAATATTTTCTTATCATTATCAATGACAACGACCTTAACGGTGGTAGAACCAACGTCAATGCCCATATGAAGTCTTATGTTATTCATGTTTTTCCTCCATACTGTAAAACCTACAAAAAATGTATGAAAGGGGCTTACTGTATGTATGCCCCGATTTATACTATTAAATTCATACGGTCATGTATTTGTCAATTTACAGTTCCATAAAAAGAAAAGTGAAAATAGAAATCTTCACCCTTTAACGTATACAATTATACTTACTATATATTATAAGCTTTTTTTACGAAATAGTCAAGTGAATAAATTCTGAAAATGGTAAAGAAATATTAAAGAAATTTAAGTATAAATAAACAAATTTCATACGAGACTTTATATGAAAATCAATAAATTGCGGCAGTGTAACAGAAATAAAATTTTTCGGTTACATTTGTTACGGAGAAAATATATTTTTACAGGTCATATTTCAATCAATGCAGCCATAATATAAAATATATCGAAATTAGAAAGGGGCAGAAAAGATGTACATAGCAAATGGAGTGGTCAGCCGCTGTGACAGCATTGTTGATTATATGCCGCATTCACTGCGAAAATATTTTTATAATATAGATCTATCAGAGGCATATGAAATACATTTATACCCAATGCGTCCGCTGGCGGTATGTTATCCGGGTAAAATACTATTCATAACAATAGACGGAACATTGACGGACAATCCTTACAGAGGAATAAGAATATCAACGTCACATATTGATGAGGCAATGGAGATTGCATCAAGGTCATCTGTATATTCGGTGGAGGAGGAAATAAGAAACGGATATATAACAATTGAGGGCGGACATAGAATAGGAATATGCGGAAGTGCCGTAATAAAGGACGGGCATATAGCATTTGTAAAGGATATTTCAGCACTTAATTACAGGCTTGCAAGAGAAATCAAGGGTGCGGCACAGGCGGTAATAGATGAAGTATATAATGAAGGACAGGTTAGAAATACACTGATAATATCACCGCCGGGAGCAGGAAAGACAACAATGCTGCGGGATATAGTGCGTTCTCTTTCATATGACGGAATTAGGGTATGTGTTGTAGATGAAAGAAGAGAAATTGCTGCAATGCATTCGGGAAGGACAGACTTTGATATAGGACCGTCATCAACCGTGTTTTCGGGAGCACCTAAGGCGGCAGGAATGCTTATGATGCTCAGGGCAATGTCACCCGATGTAATAGTTACTGATGAAATTGGAACTATATCAGATGCAAGAGCAGTTGCGAGGACTATAAACAGCGGTACAAAAATTATTACAAGTATACACGGATACAGTTATGAACAGGTGTGCCGCAGAAGAGATTTGGACATGGCATTGCCGTTTTTTGAACTTTTTATTACACTTTCAAAATCTGAAAGAGTGGGTATGGTAAAAGAAAAGGTATTTGCATGAAAACGGAGGCAAAAATATGAAGCTTGTGGGAGCGGCTTTGATAATTGCCGCATTTTTTCTGACCGGATTTTCGATGAACAGAAAAATGTATGCTAGGTGTATTTTATGGAGTAATTTTATAGAAGGACTCGGAATTTTGGAGAGTGAAATATGCTTTTCTGGAACAGAACTTAAAAAAGCATTTAAAAGGACGGGCAGCATATGCGGAGCAAAAGTATTCAGTTTGGCAGCTGAGGAACTGAATAAATATGGAATAGATAAAGCTTGGGAAAATGCGGTAGAAAAATCGGATGTAAATATTAAAGATAGAACAATAATGCTCAAATTGTCATCAAAAATAGGAAAAACAGATATTAAAGGGCAGCAAAAGCATATAGAGTATATATGTTCGCTGGCTGATGCAGCGAGGATATCTGCGGAAAAGGAATACAATGAAAAGGGCAGATTGTTATGCCGCGGAAGTGTTCTTTTAGGGCTGCTTGTGGCGGTAATACTTATGTGAGGTATTAATGAGGGTGTGGTTTAATGGATATAGATTTGATTTTTCAGCTTGCCGGTGCGGGAATAGTCATAGCGGCTCTTAATCAGCTGCTTTCAAGGGCAGGCAGAGATGATATTGCATTGCTTGTAACAATAGCCGGACTTGCGGGAGGGTTATTTATAGTAGTACAGCAGGTGGGAGGATTATTTGACGGAATAAAAAGAATATTCGGACTTTAAGCCTTTAAATTTGAATTTTTATATGAAACGGGGAATTAAATTGAATGAGTTAATAAAAGTTTTGGGAATAGGGATTGCCGGCGGTGCGATTGTAATGGGGGTAAGGCATTATAATTCTGTTTACGGAATGCTTACGGCACTGGCACTGGGAGCGTATATATTGCTGTCGCTATGCGGTATGCTTGAAAACATATTAGGGGAGTTAAACTCTCTTATAGAAATGGGGAATTTAAACAAGGAGTACATATCGGTTG
>USPO01000193.1 GCA_900556575.1 uncultured Eubacteriales bacterium | reverse complement strand
TCAATTTAGAAATTTTCATTACTATGAAAATTTCCACATTGAATATGACCAAATTGATTACAAAAAACGGCTTATTTGCTTTGTTTTATTCGCTTTATGAGGTCTGTGCATTTTGCTACAGCCCCTTTGCCTTGTATTATGCAATAAAATCACTTGTATAAGGAGTTTTTTCAATGCTAAAGCTAAAAGAATTGCGTAAAGCCAAAGGTTACAGTGTCCCGAAGTTTTCAGAACTTACGGGCATACACAGACGAACGATAGAGGACATTGAAAAGCGAGGGGACTGTATGCTCTCCGCAGCCTATAAAATGGCAAAAGCATTAGATGTATCTCTTGACGACATTTACACAGAGGAAACGGCGGACGAATAATCCGCTGTTTCTTTGTATTCACAAAAAGGACCAATAACATTGTATCAGTCCTCTTTATCTTCGATTAACACTCCTAATTTTCCTGCAATCTCCATTGTACAATCATTCAAACCATTATCCTTAATTTTTATAACCGTATTGGGATATTGATTTTTTAGGGAGCGTATAAGATATTCTATTTTATCCTCATCATTCAATGTGTACAGTACAATTTCCCTTGGATTCAGCTTTTCATAAATCCATTCTTTAAACACCGTAATTATCCCTATAACGGAAAAAACGGACAGCATTGAAATAAGAAATACTTCCATGACAATCTCCATTCCGCCGTAAGACGGCACATTAATTCAGCTTAATTCGCAGATTGTCCGTTCTGTTAATGATGATGTTTATTATGCTCCGAACACAGATAATATGTACGAATGTTTTTTATACCAATCTGCAAAATATATTATATATTATGCAGCATAGCACTATTTTGATATGTTCAATTTATTACATTGACTTGGACTTATCAACACAAGCTTTCATTGCCTCCATGACGGCACTTCTAAATCCCTTATCCTCAAGAACTGCCACAGATTCTATTGTCGTTCCTGCCGGTGAACATACCATATCTTTCAATGCTCCCGGATGCATACCTGTTTCAAGTACCATTTCAGCACTGCCCTTTACCGCCTGTGCAGCAAACGTATATGCCTGTGTTCTCGGCATTCCGGCTCTTACCGCCGCATCTGCCATAGCTTCAATAAACATGAACACATATGCCGGTGATGAACCGCTTACAGCTGTTACCGCATCCATCAAATTTTCATTTACAATTTCCGCCTTACCGCAGCTGTCAAATATAGCCTTTGCTTTCTTCAAATCCTCATCAGTTACCGACTTTGAAGGTGCAAGCGCCGCCATTCCTTCTCCTACAAGGGCCGGTGTATTCGGCATTACCCTCACAAGCTTTACTTCTTTTCCAAATGCACATTCAATTTTTTCTATCGACTGTCCCGCCGCAATTGAAATAACAAGTGTATTTTCCGTAACCGTATCTTTTATTCCGTCAATGACATCATACAAATAAGCCGGTTTAACACTTAATACAAGAATTTCCGCTCCTGCCGGTTCGTTATTATTTGTTGTTGTGTTAATTCCGAGTCTTTTACCCGTTTCACGGAGTTTGTCTTCCAATGTATCCGAAGCAATTATATCCTCTCCGGCATATAATCCTGATTTTACAATACCTCCGATTATCGCTGATGCCATATTTCCGCATCCTATAAATCCAAGCTTCATAACCAAACCTCTCCTTTATAAATGACACAAAAGGAAATGCTCTTAACCGTTTTTCATAAAATCGGTGAGCATTTCCTTTTGATATATTTTTAGTTAAGTTTTATTCTGTGTTCTTCATCCTGATTGCTGTTATAATTTTCAATTGCCGAATGAATAGCTTCTTCGGCAAGAACAGAACAATGAATTTTCTCCGGCGGAAGTCCGTCAAGTGCCTCCATAACAGCTCTGTTTGTAAGCTTTACAGCCTCTTCAACAGGCTTTCCCTTTACCATTTCTGTTGCCATGGAACTTGTTGCAATCGCAGCTCCGCAGCCGAATGTCTTGAACTTAACATCCTTAACAATTCCGTCCTGTATATCCATATACATCTTCATGATGTCGCCGCACTTTGCATTTCCAACTTGTCCGACAGCATTTGCACCCTCAATTTCTCCGACATTTCTCGGATGCATGAAGTGGTCCATAACTTTTTCACTGTATGCCATTTATATCAATCCTTTCATTGTCTTTTCTGTAATTCCTATTATTTATTTTCCTGATGTAATATCTCCTCATATAACGGAGACATTTCTCTTAATCTTCTTACGATAGGCGGAAGAGTTTCTATAACATAATCAACATCTTCCTCTGTTGTATCCTCGCTGAGACTTAATCTTACCGAACCATGTGCAATCTCATGCGGCAAGCCTATTGCAAGCAATACATGAGACGGATCAAGTGAACCTGATGCACACGCACTGCCGCTCGATGCCGCAACACCGTACATATTCAAGAGCATTAAAATAGACTCGCCTTCAATGTATTTGAATGAGAAGTTTACATTATTGCACATACGATCCTCACCTACCGGACCGTTTAAACGGCAATACGGAATATTATCCTGTATACCCTTTATAAGTCTGTCACGAAGCTTTGTCATCTTTTCCATATTGGCATCAAGGTTTGTTACAGCCAAATCCAATGCCTTTTCCAATCCTGCCATTCCCGCAAGATTTTCTGTAGCTGCACGCTTTCCTCTTTCCTGACCACCGCCATGGATAAGATTTTCTATTCTTATACCGTTTCTAATATATAATAATCCTACACCCTTAGGACCATGGAACTTATGTGCCGAAACTGACAATAAATCCACACCCAAATCCTGTACATTTATAGGCATATGACCTATTGCCTGTACAGCATCTGTATGCATAATTACCTTATGCTTCTTCGCAATTTCAGCAATTTCCTTTATAGGCTCAATCGTACCAATCTCATTATTAGCAGTCATTATACTTATTAATATTGTTTTATCTGTAATTGCTGCCTCAACATCTGCCGGATTAACTCGTCCTTCTCCGTCAACATCAAGATATGTTACCTCGAAACCCTGCTTTTCAAGGAATTTGCACGCATTTAATATTGCATGATGCTCTATTTTGCTTGTAATAATATGATTGCCCTTTCTCTTATATGCATATGCAATACCCTTTAATGCCCAGTTATCCGCTTCACAGCCCGAACCTGTGAAATATATTTCATTCGGCTTTGCCGCTCCTAAATTTTTTGCTACACTTTCACGAAGCTTTGTCATAGCTGATATTGCTTCATTTCCTATATCATAAAACTTTGATGAACCATTGCCCCATATCTCTGTGAAATACGGAAGCATAGCATCAACTACCTCCTGCTTTACAGCAGTGGTTGCGTTATTATCCATATATACAGTTCTTGACACTGTAATGCCTCCTGTCTTTAAGCTTATTCATATGAACAATCATTCATATGTTCTTACACATATATTATACCCGTCAAATCATATTTTGTCAATAGGTTTTCATAAATTTATTCAAAGGTAACAAAAAATTAGCCCCCACTTACCTCAAATTCAATTAGAAATCATGCGGTACTTATTTTCGGTGCAATAAATATTTCAGAAAAATGTTCTTGCAGAAATTTAACATTTCAGGATTTATTTTAACCGTTTTGCATAAATATATTCCTGCATCAATTATTCCGCATTAAATTCAAGCTCTGCCTTGAACAAATCTCCGTCCAAAACAATTCCGAATTTTCCTCCGCACAGTTCGGTGTAGCTTTTTGCGATTGCAAGTCCCAAACCGTTGCCCTCGCAGCTTCTTGCGCTGTCACCTCTGACAAATCTTTCTGTTATCTCCTCCGCATCAAAATCAAGCGGCTTTTCCGATATATTCTTAAATTCCGCCTTTATTTTCCCGTCACATTCTTCCGCCGTTACAAATACTCTCGTTCCCTTTAACGAATATTTGAGGATATTTACAACGAGATTTTCAAAAACTCTCGAAAGCTTTTTGCCGTCACCGTTTATAAAAAGCTCTTCCTTTGTATTCACAACAAATTTCAATCCTGAATTTTCAATTTCCGAATTAAGTTCCGCAAGCGTCTGATTAATCAGCAGGCTTATATCTATCCTTTCCCACTCTACCTTTTCATTTCCGCTCTGTACCTTTGAAATATCAAAAAGTTCGGCACTCAATTTTTTTAACTGTTCACTCTTTTTCTGTATAACGGCAACATAATCTCTTG
>USPO01000192.1 GCA_900556575.1 uncultured Eubacteriales bacterium | reverse complement strand
GTCGCCGTCACGATACCAGCCGTCACCAGCATAATAACCGAGAAGTGCCTGTGCATGTTCAAGCATTACATTTTTATCAATCTTATAGCCTTCTTTATGAAGAAATGCCAAGTCAAGTAAATTGAAAAATCTCCAGTTCTGAGGAACAGTGCTTGAATGTGCATAGCTGTTTAGAAATTCGGCTACCGCATCACGCTCCTGCTGTGAATATTTCAGCCAAATTTCATCACGGCAAATATCAAGACATATAACAAGTGCAGCAGTTTCAACAGTCTGCTGAAAGGCTCTGTATGGATTTTTGTTCCCTGAAAGCTCTTGAAGGCTTTGATAATCACCTACATAATGACTTCCGCCTTTTGTACAGCATTGTAAAATCATATTGGAGTAATAGTCGCGAAGTTTAAATCCGCATATTTCAGTATTTTCATCAATATGAATTAACGGTGCGGCAATAAACATAGTTCTTGCAAGTCCTTCAAAACGCTGTGCCGCCTCCTCAAGTATCAGGGTGTTTCCCTCGGCATTTTTGTGTGGATATGTAACATCGGTTTCTGTTCTCGGCACAAGAACAGGTGAATTGTAATCGGGAATATTTTTAAATACTCCATCAAGCAAGTATTTTGCAGCCTCTATCCAGCTTTCTCTTGTAAGTCCGGTATATGGACTTAATTTATAATCTAAAGTATTTGTTTCAAACAAGGTAGGTCCTCCGTTTCTTATATAATATTATACAATCATAATATCATGTTTTTATATATTTTTCAAGAGATATTTTGAAAAAATATTAAAATATTAAAATATGGAAGTGATTTAATAAAAAGAAAAAGTATTACATAAATCACCGAAATATTGTACGTTATTATGTGAAATACAAATTAATACTAAAAAAAATCAAAAAAATTTAAAAAAAAGTTCAAAAAAGTTAAAAATTTACTTGAAATAAGTGCCACAGTGTGATAAAATTATATTAGTTGTATGTTGGGAGTAGTATGTCTTGAAAACAGTCCCCTCATAAATAAAGCCAAAAAGATAAGGGGTGAAGCCGAAATGACAAATATTTTTTCAGACGAACAAGTTGAAATAGAAAATTTTACAAGTGAGAAATATGATATAGATACATTTACTTTGTCTAAAATATATTCGGAAGAAATAATGGAAGAATATATAATGAATGAAAAAGGAAAGTCGGATAGCACCATTCTTTTGGTTGATGTGGATAATTTTACAGATATAAATGATGTGTATGGAGTGAAGTTTTCGGATACTGTACTTTTGGAACTTGCAGAACTTATAAAATACAAATTTCCTGGATGTGTTGTGGGCCGCTTGGGCGGTGATTCATTTGCTGTTTTGGCTAAAAATACTACTTCTGAGGATATATATGAAAAAGCGGAAAAATTTAATGTACTTGCTTCGGAGCTGTATGCCGGAGAAAGTCCTCAAGTAAAGTTTACAGTAAGTACTGCGATTGTCGATACAAAAGATGCGTGCAGCTGCTATGAGATTTTAAAGCTTGGGAAGAGTGTTCTCGCATATATTAAGAGCATAGGCGGCGGAATGGTAAAAACATATCGTCAGGCAAATACAGAGAATAATGATAGAACAGAATATCTGTATACAAGAAAGCGTAAGTCCGGAGGTGAATTTATAGAAAAAAGGGCAGTATCACCTCATGATTTGGTTGCATATTCTATGGTTCTTATGGAAAATGCAAAGGATATTCCGAGTTCTGTAAATGTTCTTCTAAGAAGAATAGGAACGGAATATAATGTTGACAGAGTATCTATAACATCTGTAAAATGGGAAGAATTAGATTTTAAATATGAATATCAATGGAGCAGAATACCGGAGGATAGGTTAAATAAAAGTGATTGTAAAATAACAATAAGAGAATATTACAAACTTGCGGCAGGATATGATAAGAATGCAATTCGTGAACGCAGCTTAAAGGACGGTTCGGATACGATTGGAAGCTTAATAGAAGCAGCAATATATGCGAGAGGAAGATATTCCGGTTCTTTAAGGCTTGAAAGCTGTGACAGCAGCCACAAATGGAGCGGCAGCATCAAGAGGGAGTTGTCACTTCTGGCAAATCTTTTGGGAACATATCTTGGGCGTGAAGAAGATGACAGAGAGCTGAAGCTTAAGGAACTTGAAATGGATGTTATGTCAACGGCCATTAAGGGCGGAATTAAAATAGTTGCCGATGACCGTTACAGAACCATATTAAGCATAAGTGACGGACTGTGTGAGCTTTACGGTTATACACGCGATGAGCTTTTAGGCATTGCAGATGGAATAGAATATAACCTGATATATATTGATGATGTTGTGGATGTACTTGACCAATGCGGAACAGATAGGATACATGACAAGGATTCATATACTTTAAAGTATAGAATAAAATGTAAGGACGGGAGCTTGAAATGGGTACTTGACTATGGCAGAAGAGTTAAGGATAAAAACGGCAGAAGTGTATTTTACAGCACTTGCAGTGATGTTACAGAAATAGAACAGTCTGCCGAGCAGATAAGAGACCTGTATAAGCAGTCAAAAGCATCGGAAGAATTTATTAGAATTGCACTTCGCAATACAAAAACAGCAGAATTTTATTATTATCCGGAAAGCAAAAAATGTGTGTTTCCGGAAAGAAGCTGTGAACTTTTGGACTGTCGTTCGGAATATACGAATGCACCGTATGATTTGGCAGAAGATATAGTTGAGCCAATGATGAGGGAGCATTTTATAAATATGTTTGAAACTGTTTCGCTGAATAATATGACTAAATCGTATTCATTTAAACTTAAAAACAGTGAAAACTGGATAAAAACAACACTCTCTGTTATGAGGGATGAAAATAAGCAGGATAAGATAGGTGTGGTAGTTGGAATTGCTGAGGATATAAGTGATGAAACAACTGCTGCACAGGAGAAAATGAATATAATTAACAGTATATCTGAAACATATTTTGCGATGTACAATGTAAAAATAGACAGCAGCGGTATGATTACATATACATCAATGAGTCAGCCCAAGGAGTTTGAAAAAATACTCGGAGACAGAGGAGAATACAGACAATTTCAAAAGATATTTGCCGAGCGGTTTATTCATAATGATTATGACAGATTTATGGAATGTTCGGAAGCGGAGCATATCAATGAAACATTGAATACAAATCATCGTGTGGAAAGCCATGAATATTACCTTGATTATGGGACTCATAGGGGATGGGTTCGTATGAACCTTATTCTTGTTTCGGAAATGGATAATTTTATAATTGCTTTTACCGATATAAACGAGGAAAAAAAGCGTGAGGAACAAAGCCGCGAGGAACATAGAATATTAAGTGCTGCAATTTCTGATTCATATGACAGAATATATGAGCTTAATCTTGATGATGATACGATATATGAAGTTAATATTATAGACGGTGAAATAGATAAGGAAAAGTGCCATATAAGCTATGGCGAGATGATAAAGTACATAAGAGGAAAATATATTCATGAGGATGATTTGGAGGATTATGACCGAATTACAAGTATAGAATATTTGAAATCAAATTTGAGCTTTTTAAAGCCTGCACAATATGTAGAGCTTAGATTTAAAATGCATGAAAATGATCCTTTCTTCTATAACTACTACGAACCTAAGGATTACTACTGGAAGTCAATACAGTATAAGCTTATGTTCGGAGCAAAGAGCAGCAGTGTTATGATGTTTATGAATGATATAGATGAAAGAAAATCAAGAGAGCTTGAAATACGGCAGTCATTGAAGGATGCATTCGATATGACAGTTAGTGCGAATAATGCAAAGGGTGAATTTTTGTCAAAGATGAGTCATGATATAAGAACACCTATGAATGCTATTGCAGGAATGATATTGATTGCAAAAAATCATCTCGGAAATGCAGAAAAAGAAAAAGACTGTCTGGATAAGATTGAACTTTCGACAAAGCATTTGCTTAACCTTATAAATGAAGTCCTTGATATGTCAAAGATAGAAAGCGGACATATGACGCTGAACGAAGATGAGGTTAATATTTCAGATCTGGTTGAGAGCCTATCTACAATGCTGAAGCCTCAAATTGAAAGAAAGAAGCATATTTTTAGAGTAAAGACCAAGGATGGAATTATCAAACTTAAGACCAGCAGAAGGTTCTAAACACAGTGATAACTTCAGAAGAGGCCGTGGACATGGTTCTGGAAACGGCAAAACAGCCGGAAAAGGAC
>USPO01000191.1 GCA_900556575.1 uncultured Eubacteriales bacterium | reverse complement strand
AGTGAACAGCTTCAGTTTGATTTGTCGACATTAAGAAACAATAGCGCATGGAATGATGATAAGGTTATAAAGAGTGCAAAGCTGAGATTGACTCCGGTAGTTACGAGAAGCGGAATTAAGCATAATTTATATGTAATAGGAAATGAGTTCGACACGATAAACGGAGCGGTTCCGCTGACTCAGTTTGATGTTCCGCGCGGCAGTAATAATGATATTAATAAGGATGGCGGTGTTACATCACTTGTATCCGATGCAATATCCGAATATCCGAATGCACTTGCAAAGTGGCAGACAGATATTGATGTAACAGGCAATGCGGTAACGGCAGAGGACGATAAGCTGACATTCAATGTGGAATATGCGAGCGGAAATAAGGAAAAGACAGAGTATGCCGGAAATAATATTGCAGCAAACGGCAGATTAAACACCGGTGCAGTTCCTCTTTTGTATAACGGCGGTACAACGGATTACAGTAAATGGGTATATCCTCAAATTGTATGCACATATACTGACAGTCAGGTATATAAGGATGCTTATGCCGATTTTATAAATGCATATAATAGTTTAAACGGAACTACCGTATCGGATGATAACAGTATAACATTAGATGCTGCCGAAAACGGAAGTGATGTAGAATTAAAAATATACAATGACGAAAGCAGCCCGATAAAGGCTGACGGAAACAGCCTTACAATAGACAATGAATATGTCGGCAGTGATGAAACTTCGAATGTACTGCTTACGGTTACTAAAACGGAGGGAGAAGAGACAGCCGTATATTCAAGAGTAGTTCCGATTAAGGCGGAATATGAAAAGTCAGGTGTGATTACATTTGATTCGGCAAAAAATGCACAGGGTGAAATTTCAATAACCTCTGCCGGAAAAACATATAATGACGGAACAGCATATTCAAAGCAGGGAAAGAAGTTCTATGTCAGCGGCGGAGCGAATGTGGGATATACCGCAAATATAACGGTAAAAAATGCGGATACCGGAGAGACGATAGAAGCAAATTCAGACGGTTCATATACTATGCCCGATGGAAATGCGGAGGTATCGGCAGAGTATTCAAAGGAAGCCTTCGGAACGTCACGCATAGCGGCATCCAACAGTGTTTCCATTAAAAAAGACGGAGGAAAGCAGGGCGTAGGTACGGCACAAAATCTTGTAATAGGTGCAGGAAGAATAACGTTTGTGAAGTTTGATTTATCTGATTATAATTCGGATATAATATCGGAAGCTGATATTAGCTTCAATGCATGGAATACAGCGAATACAAAGGCGGTATTCTATGTTCCGAATAATGATTGGGATGAAAATACTATCGACAAGAATTTTAAGCTTGACGGCACAGACAGCACAAGTTTATCAGGCTTTACCTGTGAGGACGGCAGCAGCGTATCTCTTCTTAGTGATGATAATATAGCATCTCTGATTGTTCCGAATGCTGAAGGTGAGGATAATGCTTCAAATGCTGCAAACGGTATTCTTAAGGACTACTATTTGGGTTCAACAGGAACAAGAAAGACAGCCTCATTCGATGTTACAGAGGCTGTGAAAAATGCACTTTCAAAGAGCAATGATAAGGTTATTACATTAATGCTTTACAGTACGGGCGGAGGAAATGATGCAAGCTCTGTTATGTATGCAGACAGCATTGCAAACAGACCGTCACTTACGATTACAGAGTCGGCATCGTGTTTACCGGACAGCGAGCTTATAACGGAAATTAAAACAGCCGATGATCTTGAGAAATTCGCTAAAATTGTTTCGGGAGGAAATAACTATTACGGCAAAACCGTAACACTTGAAAACGATATTGATTTGTCCGGAAAGTATAATGCCGAAACAGGAAACTCATGGTCGCCGATTGGTAAGATATATAATAACGGAGGTACTATCAATTCATTTGCGGGAACATTTGACGGAGGAAATCATAGTATAACCGGATTATATATAACCGGAAATGAAAAAACTCAGGGTTTATTCGGAAGTGTTTCGGGTACTGTTAAGGATTTAACTGTTTCCGGTGAAATAAAAGCAAGCTCTGTTGTGGGCGGTATAGCGGCACACTGCACGGGTGATATAATAAACTGTCACAGCAATGTAAATATTACAGCGGAAAGAGAAGCCGGAGGTATTGCCGGAACGCTCGGAAACGGCGGAATTATTTTAAATTGTGATAATGCCGGAAATGTTACTGTATTAAATAAGGAAACATATGCCGGAGGTATTGCAGGTCATAATATTATGGCTGTTATTGAGGGCTGTACAAATACGGGTAAGATAGAAAACGGAGAAAACGGCTTTAGAAACAGAATAGGCGGTATAACAGGATTTCTCGATAACGGTGTAGTACGCAGTTGTCATAATGAGGGTGGTATTATAAGCAATGCTAAAGTTACATCATATACGGCTGACAAAGCACAGAACTATGCCGGCGGAATTATAGGCTGGGGTTCATATGCAGATGTTTACGGCAGTACAAACAGCGGAAATGTAAGTAATGCTGTAGATTTTGCCGGAGGAATTGCCGGATGTTTGCAAATAGGCAGTTTAATATCCAATTGTACAAACAGCGGTAATGCTTCCGGCAGCAGCTATGTAGGCGGTATAGCAGGTTATAATATCAGTAACATAGATAAATGCCACAATTCGGGAGTTGTTACAGGCGAAAAATATGTTGGCGGAGTAGCCGGATATTTATCGAGAGGAACAATTAACAGCAGTACATTTGAAAATAATGATAATCTGAAGGATGTTGGCTTTAATGCATTCGGTGAAATAACAAATGAGGATACACCTAAGCCGACAGAGGACAGCGTTGCATATACCAATGGGACTGCAAAGATAACGGTTAAAAACTCCGGTGAATATATGGTTACATTTGCGGCTTATAACAATACCGGTGCTTTGACAGGTTTAAATTCACAGTCTGTACATCTGAATGCGGGTGAAAATACAGTGATACCGTCAGAGTTTAGTACAGAAGGAGCTGCCTTAGTTAAGGCAATGCTTTGGGACAGCGCAAGCGGCATGAAACCATTATGCCCGTCCGCAGTTGAAACATTGCAATAATAAATAATATAGTTACTCTCTCTTTTTTATAAAATTCAAGGGACTATTGCAAAACAGAATTTGCAATAGTCCCTTGAATTTGTAAATTTAAAGTATCATGATAAATGTTCCGGCAGTTATAAGTAAACCGCCTATGAGCGATTTTGCAGTAAACTGTTCATGCAGAATAGTAAATGCAAGTATAAGAGTTATAACAATACTAAGCTTATCAACAGCCGCAACACTTGAAGCCTGTCCCATTTGGAGTGCTTTGTAGTAGCATAGCCACGAAGCGCCAGTTGCGAGTCCGGATAGGATAAGAAAAATCCAGCTTTTATGAGTAATTGAAGAAATTCCGCCCTGTGTATTTGTGAGTAAAACCATACCCCATGCCATACCGAGAACAACCGTTGTACGGATTGCCGTTGCAAGTGTTGAATTTACATCATTAATACCTATTTTGGCAAGAATAGAGGTTGCTGCCGCAAATACGGCTGAAAGCAATGCAAGTATAAACCACATTATGTATCATCTCCCTTGTTTTTCTTGTTTTTGTCTGCGGTTATCTTCAATTATTATATCATTTTTTATAATATTTTGCAATATAAAATACTATTTTCTTTCAAAAAAACGTATTCCAAGTCCGGTGATTGTCAATCCGATTACAGCCATGACAGGAAGAATAACGGAACTGTTTTGTAATAGCGGAGGAATTTGGAGCAATGACGGAAACAGTGTCAGTGCAATCCAAAATCCTGCGACCGAGCAGGCAGCTAATATACCTCTCAATAGGTTCATAGGCATACTTGCCCTTACAACTCCTGCAAGGCTTATAATTCCGACAAGAATATACATAATGAGTGAGCCTTGTTCACTGTCTATTCCAAGTTTGTTTCCGAATACAAATATTGTCATGCAGCATATAAAGATTGCAAATGCATTCGGGAATGCCAGCCGTATAGCTGTTTTAAGGAAGCTGCCCTCAACCTTTTTATCATTTTTTTCAAAGGACATAAAGAATGCAGGAAATGCCTCTATTACTCCGTCAATCAGAGTTATATGAATTGGAATAAAAGGAAAATCTACATTAAGGATAAGGCATAGTATACATATTAAAACGGAGTATATTGTTTTAATAAAGAATCAATTGAAACTTTAGATAAGGTGTCTTTAATACA
>USPO01000190.1 GCA_900556575.1 uncultured Eubacteriales bacterium | reverse complement strand
TGTAGTATCACAGGCATATACAAAAGGCTTGATTTCGGGCATGAGCGACACCGAGTTTTCACCTGAAAGCACAGTCACTGCCGCACAGCTTTTAACAATGCTTTACAGAGCAGACGGAAATAAAACAACCGCTCAGACAAGCGGAAATTGGTATGATGAGGTTGTAGAATGGGCAAAACAAAACTCAATTATAACCGACAATGACGGCTGGAGTTTTGATGCAGAGGCCAATCTCACCCGTGAGCAAATGATGGTTATACTCTTTAACTTCATGAACTATAAGGGAATTGACCTTTCTGATGCGGCTGACCTTTCAGCTTTTACAGATAACAGCGATATTTCAGCATACGCTGCAAATGCAGTAAAGGCACTTGTTGCAAAGAATATAATCCAGGGTGACGGTGAAACATTGAGACCGCAGTCAACACTCACTCGTGCTGAAACAGCTGTAATACTCATCAAATCCGTAAATCTTCTTCCTCAGCAGGGCGGACAAATGCCGGGTAACGGTGAGCAGCCGCCAACTAAACCGGACGGTGAAATGCCGGGCAACGGAGAACCTCCGGCTAAACCCGATGGTTCAAACGGCGGATTTGGCGGTTCAGGTGTAGTAACACAGGGAACTTCGGCAAATACTATTGATAATGACGGAACATACTCAAATGAAACCTATTCATCAACAGGTGATAACGAAAATGCATTGAGAGTTGACGGAGCTAACGCAACATTGGATAATGTAACCGTGAGCAAATCAGCCGGAGCTTCAGCAAATACAGAAGACGGCGACTTCTACGGACAGAATGCTGCTCTCCTTGTTACAAACGGAGCAGATGCCATAATCAAGAACACTTCCGTTACATCATCGGCAACAAACGGAAACGGTATTTTCAGCTATGGAACAGGTACAAAGGTAACTGTATCAGATACAACAATCTCGACAACCGGTGACCATTCGGGCGGTTTACAGACAACAGGCGGAGCAGAAACAACTGCAAGCAATTTAACAATAAATACAAGCGGTAAATCATCCGCTGCAATCCGTACAGACCGCGGCGGCGGTACAGTAAATGTAACCGGCGGAACCTACACCTCAAACGGAACAGACTCCCCTGCTGTATATTCAACAGCTTCAATAACAGTATCTGATGCAGAGCTTACGGCAAACGGTTCGGAATCACTTGTAATAGAAGGAAAGAATTCAATTACACTTAGCAACTGTGATGTAACAGGCAATATGAGTTCAACAGACGGTGCAAGTTCATCAGAAAATGTTCACAATGTAATGATATATCAGTCAATGTCGGGTGATGCTGAAGTCGGTACATCGGAATTTGACATGACAGGCGGTTCACTAACCGGAAACAGCGGAGATATGTTCTATTTCACAAACACTCATTCTGTTGTAAATCTCAAGAATGTTGCAATAAAGAACAATGATGACGATGCATACCTTATAAGAGTAACCGGCAACAGTGCATCAAGAGGCTGGGGTAAAGCAGGCTCAAACGGCGCTCAGGTTGAATTTAACGCATCAAATCAAACACTTGAAGGAAATATAGTGGTTGATACAATTTCAACACTTGATTTAACACTTAGCGATAATTCTACATTTACCGGAACAGTAAACATTATTGATAATGAACAGGGCGGAACAGCGGTAAGCGATAATGCAAAGGTAACAGTTGAAAAAGGTTCAACCTGGACTCTTACAGGCGACTGTACATTATCGAGCCTTGAAAACAACGGTACGATAAACTACAACGGTCACACAATAACATTGGCTGACGGAACAATTCTAAAATAAAACTTATTAATTTTGAATTTGAGGCTGTTGCAAAACTCAAAAAGTTTTGTGACAGCCTCTTGGGGTTGTAGAAAAATAACGAAGGCATAGCCCCTTGCCCGAAGGCGTACGGTGGTACGCCGGGGGATTCGTTTCGTTCGTAGCATAAAGCGAACTCAATTTAACATAAACAAAAAATATATAATTGACTATTTCTTAAAAAAGTGAAAATCGCAGCAATCATCTCCGTAACCCAAAGTCTTTGTACGCGTAAATCCTATTTTCTTTAAACCGCCGTATGTTACATCGTCCACATCGCAAAACAAACAACACAGCTCTGCACATCCGTTTTCCCCGCAAGCCGTATGCCAAAGACATTTTTTCATGGTAACATCAAAATAACCCTTTCCATAAGCCTGTTCACTTTCCCATAAGTCGGTTGTCCTCACAACTCTGAGAAATATATGACTGTAAATAAAATAAAATCCGGGTATTATCTCCATTTTAGCGGTAGACGAATGCTTTTGTGCCGCTACTTTTTCTATCATATACCTTCTCATATATGTATAGACTTCTTCTTCAGAAATGCTGCTTTTTAATAGTGCCTTGTACAGTGCTACACGCGGAAGAATTGTTTGGACAAGTGTTTTCATCTGATTTTTCGACTTGTTTCTTGTGCCTTCAATAATCATATTTAGTATTTCCTGCTGACTTTCAAACAGCGTTCCTCCGCCGTCTCTGCCGAATTCCTCAATCAAAAATTCTTTTATCTGCTTTTGCTGTTTTATCCTCATTTCTATACATCTCCACACATTAAACTAACTGACTTTTATATTATTGCCTTTATTTCATCATAATCTATCTAATATTTTCAAGAGGGGTGTTCCTCTGTGTTTTTCGCAATTTTCGAATAACATTAAAAGGGACAGCAAAGTCTACACCTTACTGCCCCTTACAATATCTCTTATTTAGTAACTCTATGGAAAGTTTTCTTACCCTTCTTAATGATAAGTGAACCGTCCACAAACATATCTTCTGTTACTGTACCGTTTACATCTGTGTACTTTGCATCATTGATTGTGAGTCCATTCTGCTGAACGAGTCTTCTTGCTTCGCCCTTTGACTTTAACAATCCTGTCTTTACAAGCATATCAAGAACACCCATTCCAACTGCATCCGGAATTTCTGTTGTCGGCATATCTTCTGATATTCCGCCATTTGCAAATACAGCCTCAGCTGTTGCCTTTGCCTTTTCTGCCTCTTCCTCACCGTGAACAAGCTTTGTTACCTCATATGCTAATATCTTCTTCGCCTGGTTAAGCTCCTGACCTTCCCACTTTTCCATCTTTCTAATCTGGTCCATAGGAACAAATGTTAAGAGCTTTAAGCACTTAATTACATCGGCATCCTGTACATTTACCCAGTACTGGTAGAACTCATACGGTGATGTCTTTTTCGGATCTAACCAAACTGCACCGCTCTGTGTCTTACCCATCTTCTTTCCTTCACTGTTTGTAAGGAGTGTAAATGTCATACCGTAAACCTGTTTCTGATCCTTCTTACGGCAAAGCTCCAAGCCACCGAGGATATTTGACCACTGGTCATCTCCGCCAAGCTCAATCTTACAATCGTACTTTCTGTTGAGCATAAGGAAGTCATAGCTCTGCATTAACATATAGTTAAACTCAAGGAATGACAAACCCTTTTCAAGTCTCTGCTTAAAACACTCGGCTGTAAGCATCTTATTTACAGAGAAGCATGCTCCTATATCACGTAAAAATTCAACATAGTTGAGATTTAAAAGCCAGTCTGCATTATTTACCATAAGTGCCTTGCCGTCCGAGAAATCAATTATCTTTGAAAGCTGCTGCTTAAAGCACTCACAGTTATGGTTAATAACCTCATCGGTCATCATCTGACGCATATCGGTTCTGCCTGATGGGTCACCTACATGACCTGTACCGCCGCCTACCAACGCAATTGGTCTGTGTCCGTACATCTGCATATGACGCATTACAATCATCTGAAGAAAATGTCCTACATGAAGTGAATCTGCAGTCGGGTCAAATCCAATATAGAACGTTACTTTTTCCTTACCTAAAAGTTCTCTTATTTCATCTGCGTGTGTTGTCTGAGCAAGAAGTCCTCTCTCGACAAGCACGTCGTATACGTTACCTTCTAACATTTTTTCTATCTCCTCGTGTACGCAAAGACGTACAATTATTCTATTTACAAAAATACTCTGCCATTAGGGCATTATTTTACATTGACTGTCTGCCTTCTATTGCCTTAATCAATGTAACCTTATCAGCATATTCCAAATCACTTCCGATTGGAACACCATGGGCAATTCTTGTAACCTTAACATCAAACGGAGCCAATATTTTTGAAATATATACCGCCGTGGCAGTACCGCTCACAGTCGGGTTCGTTGCCATTATAATTTCCTTAACCTCCCCCGCTGCCAAACGTTCTATAAGCTCCTTTATCTTTATG
>USPO01000189.1 GCA_900556575.1 uncultured Eubacteriales bacterium | reverse complement strand
CCGCCTGCTTTTTTCCGGTACAGTTTGCAACCGTCAAGTCATAGCATATAACCTCGTCTGCCTCTGCCGGTTTTGAAAGTATATCAGCATCAATGCAAACGCTCTTCCCCTTAATTGCCCTTAAATTTTCGGCATTACAATTAATTTCAATGCTCCTTAAAAATCTCCATTTTGCAGGCATACCTGTATATATATCAAACTGTTCTGTCGGAGCGGTAATTGTCATTTTGCCGTCACCGAAAACCGTTGTTTTCCATGTATAATAATCTACTGTTTCATACGAATGAACCTCGCCGAAATCAAGCAAACCTACCTTTACTTCTATATCCATCTGACCGTGAACTTCTGTTTCAAATGCAAAGCCATACCAATTGTAAAGGTCTGCCGTAAAATCATTTTTCGGAACAAGTCCAATGTCATACCAATTGTTTCCCTCTTTTGTACCGGGATATGTATATACATTTCCGTTTTTATCCCAGCCGCTCAATGATAATATAAATTCAGACATATTTATACCTCCTCATACATCTATTATATCACGGTATAATTATACCTCATATTATTATATATCTCAACTTTGATAATTTACGATTGGTGTTATTGTAAAAATACAAAGAAAAAAACAGAGACTGCTGCAAAGCTCAAAGAGTTTTGCAACAGCCTCTTAGGACTGTAGAAAAATACACAGACTCATCTCATATTTAATCATTTCTTACAATCAAAATTGCATTAACCTTACCTTGATACTCGTGAACATATACATCATCACCGATAGAAATTTCATTCTTGTTCGATACCGTTACAGTACCGTTTTCATATAAGTATACGTTTGCACTTCCGATTAAATGCGGTGTCTTGCTTACCTTCGCATCATCACCATCATCATCTACCAAAATCACACTTGTGTTTCTATCTGCAACTGTTCCGCAGGTCGCACATAAATCAGGGAATACGGCTGTTCCGCCCTCCCAATATTGATTTAAGTTATTCGTTCCTCCCGCAATTACCAAGCTCTTATTTCCAGCTCTGTACAGAATCTGTGCCGCATTGATTTCATCCTTGGTATTTACGCCAAACTGGATTACATCACCGGCTGTCAATGAGCTGAGCATTACATTTCCTCTATTGTCGTACAAATTATTATTTGCAAGATTAAATGATACCTTTGAACCCTGACGATAGCCCTCAAGTCTTATACAGTCTTCATTATCCTCATTTACAGAACGCAATACCTTTGTAATAACCATAGGCTGCTTATTTCTCAAATTCTCCGGCTCAATAAGACCTTCCTTTATAACGACCGCTCCGGCATACATATATTCATCTATATCATATACCGAAATATCATAGGTATAGTTATTGGTAAGATATGATGTTGTCTGAATACTGTAATCGTCATTTTCTCCGCTGTAAGGTACAAGGAAAATCTGTGTTGACGAATCTACAAGATACTTTGAATTAAAGGTCATGTTGTTCTTTCTGTAACGTCCCGCACCTTTATAATTCATTGTAAATTCATTATTATCGCTTTCATCAATTCCAATATAATTTTCATTTGCCGTATCAATTGAAGAAATTGAACCATCATTCTTTAGTGTATATGTTATAAGCTGTGATTTTGTCTGTGATGCTCCGAGTATGTTATATACTTCTTTCGCACTTCTTTTCACACTATTTAAACTTATATTTTCTGATACCTTAAAGGTTTTCATTTCACCATTTGCCGTAAAAAGCTTTACTGAGCAATCCGTACCATTATCAGCTACATAATAACTAATAAGATAAGCGTACTTAGAATTTTGTGCCTTATCTACCGTACATCTTACTACCTTACCCAAACGATCAAAATAAAATGTTCCTGACTTGCCTGACTTTAGATTATCACCTTCATATGATGGTGATATATCATATGTTGTACCGCCTATTCCAATGCTGTCATTTGATGTATATGTAATTTCACCAGTAACAGAACCTGAAAGGATTTCAACTGTTAAGTAGTTTCCATCATTGCTAAGACTTGCAGCAAGAATTTGTCCTTTTTCTATATCATCAATCGTTGCAGCTGCACCGTCTTTATACAGCTTCATTGACGAATACTTATCCTCATCGAGTGAAAGAGTTGTTTTCGCTGTAAAATCATTTACGTTATAATCAGACTTGCTAAAGCTTTCAACCATATAATAGCTGTAATCATTAATAACTATTACATTATATCCCTTTGAAGAACCATTGTCAATAAACAAAGCCTCGCAGGTCAGTGACTTTACAGTTTCAGCCGACATACTATCCTCTCTGACTCCATTATAGATAATATCAGCATTAGATGCAATGCTTAGACTCTTTGTTCCTCCGGTATTTGATGTGTATCGTACATAGTTTGTGCTTACACTTTCAACGTCACAGCCGTACACTTTTACCATTGTATTTTTACTCGTAACCGGCTCTATCCACTTAATTATATCATTACCGCTCGCCTTGTCCTCCTTATAAAACATTCTTACATACTGTCCTATAAGTACCGGAGCGGTTGTATTTCCTACATTATATGTAACGTCTTCAATTCTAACTTCATTTGCAGATGCCTTGCTATATCCTGAAAGAGATGTATTCTCATTTGCTGTAACAATCCCCTTCACTTCATAAACATCAAGGACAGCTTCCATTACTGTATCTTCTGAATATCCATAGCCTAATCCATTCTGCTCAAGCTGCTTCAGCTGAAGAGAATTATATAAAATCATTGCCGCATCTTCTTTTGAAATAGGCGAATTAAAATCATTCTTTACACCGTAAAGGAGACCTATTCTCTGAGCAAAACCCTTTATGTCACTGCCCTGTGCCTCCGGTAATCTCTTGTACTCCGTCGTTTCAAATATAACCTTAACAGCCTGCTGAACGGTTATATTTTCTTCTCCGTTAAGTCCCAAATTCTTTGCTGTTGAAAGGCTGTCGTTTACTCTTATTCCTATCGCTCTGTAAGCATAATCAACGAAGTCCTTCTGCAATACAGCATCATCTGCCTTGTAATCATTTGGGTAGCCAGGCAGCACATCAAGTGCTGCCATAAGGCTTACCTCAAATTCATGATTTATACCAATTGCAGCCTGTGCTGCATTCATCGGTATAATTAATGTAACAAGAACAGATATTATTGAAATTATACTGATTATCTTTTTCTTCATCAATCAGTTCCTCCTACTGCTCTGTAAATCATTACTACTGCCTGTGCTCTTGTAGCATTCGTTTTCGGTGAGAACGTTCCGTCCTCAAATCCGGTTATAATCTTTGCTCTTGACATTTCCGCAACTGCCTGTGATGCATAATCCGAAATTTCGGTATTGTCTGTAAATACAAGTTCGGCACCGCTCGGAATGTTCAGCTGTGCAGCCTGTGCCGCACGGCTTATCATTACCGCCATATCCTGTCTTGTAATCAATGCATCAGGTGCAAATTCATTTTCCGAAACACCCGTTACAATTCCGTTATTCACCGCAATTGCAACTGCATCATGATACCATACATCATCCGCTACATCACTAAAGTTACAGTTTGTATTTGAAGTATCAATTCTCTTTGCATATTCAAGAGTTCCGATAAGCATCTTTACAAATTCCGCTCTTGTAATATTGTCATTCGGGAAGAATTTGCCTTCTTCCTTACCGCTTACAATATTAACCGCATGAAGTGCAACAATTGCCTTTTGAGCCCATGCTACTCCCGCTATATCGGAGAAACCGCCTATGTTCTCCATTCCCTGCGTGAAATATGATGGATCCGGCTGCGGAATAATACTTGTTCCGTCCGTCATATTTCCACCGTTTGTATTTCCGTCTGAGGTATTTCCGGTATTTGTTCCGAAATTACCCATTGCCGTATTATCTGCTGTACCTGTACTTATTCCCGGATTTACGGTAATAGTTCCGCTGATAGAACCGCCGCCACCTCCGCCGCTGCTTCCGCCGCTTCCAGTATTGGCTGTTGTCTTGGTAAGCTTAACATTAAATTCTGCCTTTAATCCGTTATATTCGGCTGTAATTACAACTGTTTTTACACCTGCCGACGATGAAACAACAAGCTTTCCGCCGTCTATTGTCACACCTGTTCCAGATACACTCCACTTTGCTTTTGAAGCGTCAAGTGTCTGTCCTTTTTGGTTTGTTAAGGTATAAACCGCTGTCTTTGTTCCGCTTGAAGGAATTGTTACCGATGCTGAACCGCTAATCTTAACTGCTGTTACAGCATCTATAACGGTTACTGTCTTTTCAGCTGTCATTCCGTTATA